>JAUZPH010000235.1 GCA_030706065.1 Bacillota bacterium
ATTGGAAAATAAAAAAGACCTATACCATAAGGGACGGATTCATCCGCGGTTCCACCCTTTTTGGCATACGCCCATCTCACATCTTTATATACTCAAAAGCTCCCTTCACCTTACCGTTATGATGGTTCTCACCAAACACCACCTCTCTATGATAACAAGTAAAGCTACTCTTCTTCATCATCGTACAATTTGTAATTCAATTTGATATAATTGTATCAAATTAATTATCTTTGTCAAGGGGATATAACTAACTAAAAAAATAAAAGCAGGCGTCAGCCTGCTATCTTAATCATATTCATCAAAAAATAAATTTGGCTCCGCGAAGAGGGCTCGAACCTCCAACCCTTCGGTTAACAGCCGAATGCTCCACCATTGAGCTATCGCGGAACGCTTATTACATTATTTATTATATCAACTTTTTAGTAGAATGCAAGAGAAACTTTTCGAGAAATATAACTTTTTTTGTCGACGGGATTTACTTGGCTTTTTATACCATTGATAAATAATTTAAAAAAGAGTTCAAAGCACTGCTTTGAACTCTTTTATCACCATATCTCTTTTTACAACCTATTAGAGCGGCTTCATTGTCGGGAACAACAATACGTCTCTGATGGAAACAGAATCTGTAAGGAACATTATGAGTCTGTCAATTCCTATTCCGAGGCCGCCTGTTGGAGGCATTCCGGTTTCCAGTGCACTCATGAATTCCTCATCTATCATATATGCTTCATCATCGCCAAGTTCCCTTTCCTTGGCCTGCTGATTGAATCTATCCCTCTGAACTATAGGGTCATTTAGCTCTGAATATGCATTGCATAATTCTCTTCCATATATAAAGCCCTCGAATCTTTCAGTGAAGGCAGCATTTCCTCTCTTCTTCTTGGTAAGAGGAGATATCTCAACGGGATAATCCATTATAAAGGTAGGCTGTATCATATGCTCCTCGGCATATTCTTCAAAGAGGGCATTGAGTACATCTGCCTTTGTACAGTCCTTAATTTCCTTCTTGAATTCAAGATGCTTTTCTCTGGCAATTGCCTGAGCTTCTTCATCGGACTTTATATCTTCGAAGTTTACTCCTGCATATTCCTTAACGGCATCTACCATAGTAAGCCTTCTCCATGGTGGAGTAAAGTCAATTTCAGTACCCTGATAATTAATCTTCGTAGTACCGTGAACCTTCTGGCAGGCATAAGCTGACAGGTTTTCTGTAATCTCCATCATGTCATTATAATCTGCATAGGCTTCATAGAGTTCTATCATTGTAAACTCAGGGTTATGTCTTATATCGATACCTTCATTTCTGAAGTTCTTTCCCATATCATAAACCTTTTCCAGGCCGCCTACAATACATCTCTTCAAATATAACTCAGTTGCAATTCTGAGATACATATCTATATCAAGAGCATTGTGATGGGTTGTGAAGGGCCTTGCTGCAGCACCACCGGCTATAGGTGAAAGTATCGGAGTCTCAACCTCCAGGAATCCTCTGTTATCAAGGAACTCTCTTACCGCTCTTATAATCTTTGTTCTCTTTATAAAAGTCTCCTTCACCTCAGGATTTGTTATAAGATCCAGTTCTCTTTGTCTGTATCTCAAATCCGGGTCCTTCAGGCCGTGCCACTTCTCCGGAAGGGGCTTTAAGGATTTTGATATGAGCTCAAAGTCCTTTATGTGTACTGATATTTCACCGGTTCTGGTCTTGAAAACGGTACCGGTAACACTTATCCAGTCCCCCAGGTCAAAGGTCTTGTATTCCTTGAGCTTTTCCTCACCAACATCGTCAATCTTTATATATAACTGAAGCTTTCCATCCCTGTCATGGATGTCGGAAAAGCCCGCTTTTCCCTGAACTCTCTTTGACATAAGTCTTCCTGCTACCGTTACTTCCTTGTTCTCAAGTTCATCGTAATTGTCCTTAACTTCCTTCGAGGTATGTGTCCTATTTACCTTGTACACATCGAACGGGTCCTTTCCCGCCGCCTGCAAATCGGACAGCTTCTGACGTCTCAATCTTACCTGTTCGTTAAAAGACTGCTCTTCATCAGCTATGTTTACATTTATATCCTCATTCGCCATTATAAAATCCCTCCAAGCTATTCTCTTCTAATCCCCAATATTTCAAACTTGCTTACTCCACCGGGAACCGCAACCTCAACTATATCTCCCACTTTTTTGCCTACAAATGCATGGCCTACGGGAGACTCGTTTGATATTTTATAATTCATCGGATCTGCCTCTGCAGATCCAACTATTGTATATTCAACTTCTTCATCGAAGTCATAGTCTTTAACCTTAACCTTGGCCCCAACGCTCACTACGTCCGTTGATATCTCAGTTTCATCAACGATTGTAGCATTTTTTAGCATATTTTCAAGCTGCAGTATTCTTCCTTCTACGAAGGCCTGGTCAT
The DNA here is from genome assembly GCA_030706065.1 of Bacillota bacterium. GTDB lineage: Bacteria > Bacillota > Clostridia > Clostridiales > Clostridiaceae > JAEZDX01. The sequence continues at coordinate 2,414 of JAUZPH010000235.1, forward strand.
TTTTTGCCTCATCATACTCGGAGTTCTCACTCAGATCACCATATCCCAAAGCAACCTTGATTCTCTCTGTTATCTCTTTTCTCTTTACAGTTTTTAAGAATTCAAGTTCATCCTCCAGTTTTTTAACCCCTTCATAAGTCATTACATACTTTTTTTCGCTCATTTCTTTCTCCCCTTTATCAATGAATCACACTACACATTGGAAATATATCATAAGATGGCGCACTTCAAATTATTATCTCAAAATCCCCCATCTTTAGTCAACAACCCCATAATCATTTAAGTAATTATAAATCAGTAAACCAATCATTGTCAACAAGTAGTTGACAAATTTGGCGGCCGGTGTTTCCCATGTTATAAATTTAAGACTCTTCCATTATACGTGGCAGAACCCTTATATATTCCATCGCACTTTACTACATCTTCAATTTTCTATCACCGAAATTTTAAACGCAGGACTTCGCCTCCAAACTCCGGAATCATGCTCCCATATTCGTTTATTATATATTTACACATTTTCTTGATTTTATCCCTGTGAACATATACTAGTATCATTACAGACATATCGCTTCCGGATATCACATATTGCATGGGCAACAGGATACATTTTAACCTCAAAAACAAATTTTATACATATAAATTGTATTCCGGCCGCACATTGAAGTTTCCATATAAAAATAATTTTTATATGGAAACTTATCCATTATTCTCCACCTCATTCTTAAAGGTCTCTATTATATCAACTACTCTTTCATAACTGTCTTCTTCATTGATATTATTTTTTATCTCTATGCAGTTTGGAATCCCTTTCAGGTACCAGGTTGCATTCTTTCTCATCTCTCTCACTGCCTTGTATTCCCCGTGATACTTTACCGCAAGTTGATAATGTCTCAGGCACATATCCAGCCTTTCCATATAGCTTGGAGGTGTCACTTCCTCCCCTTTCAACCCTCTGCAAATCTGTTTGAATATCCATGGATTCCCAAGACTGCCGCGGCCGATCATAATGCCGTCACAATTTGAAACAGATGTTATAAGTCTCGCATCCTCTACGCTTTTTACATCCCCGTTACCAATTACCGGAACGCTTACTGCCTCCTTGACCTTTCTTATAATCTCCCAATCAGCTCTGCCTTCATACCTTTGCTGACGAGTTCTTCCGTGAACAGTAAGAGCGTCGGCTCCGGCTTCCTGCAGAACCCGGGCAAACTCTACTGCATTTATCTTTTCATCAGAGAAGCCCTTTCTGAACTTGACGGTGACAGGCTTATCCGTTGCCTTCTTAACCTCTCTTACTATCATGGCTGCCAGTTGAGGGGACTTCATGAGTGCCGAACCTTCACCGTTATTCACTATCTTTGGTGCCGGGCATCCCATATTTATGTCAATTATACATATATCATCATCATTATTAAATCTGTCGCATATCTTCGCCATTATATATGGGTCGTTCCCGAATATCTGAACGGCAACAGGCTTTTCCTCTTCAGAAATTTTCAGCATGTTCTCTGTATTCTCACTTCCGTGATAAAGCGCCCGTGCACTTATCATTTCAGTATATACGAGCCCGCAGCCCATCTCCCTGCACAGGCCTCTGAAGGCTATATCCGTAACCCCCGCCATAGGCGCAAGAAACACATTATTGTTAAAACAAAGATTTGCTATCTTCATTCAATCACCTATTCTTTGTTCTTTTCGTATATAATTCTTAACCCTTCCAATGTAAGAAAAGGATTAATCTCTTCTATATAATTTGAATCCTTCCCAATAAGCTTTGCAAGTCCACCGGTGGCTACCACCAGAGGTTTCTCATTATCGTACTCCTTCATTTCCTTCAGCATTCTTGAAACTATATATTCCACCTGGCCAATATAACCATAAATCACTCCGGCCTGCATGCTTGTAACGGTGTTTTTGCAGATTACACCGGTGGGTTTAACCAGTTCAATCCTAGGCAGCTTGGCCGCTCTCTCAAAAAGAGCTTCCGCTGATATCTTTATTCCTGGACAGATGGCACCGCCAAGATAGTCGCCACTTTTCGTAAGAGCACAGAAGGTCGTTGCGGTTCCAAAGTCTATTATTATTACCGGCTGCTTATATATCTCATGGGCTGCAACAGCATTAACTATTCTGTCAGCTCCCACTTCTCTCGGATTATCATATTTGATATTTATCCCGGTCTTCACACCAGGCCCAACTACAATCGGATCCTTTTTAAAATACTTCTTAATCATATGTTCAAGAGAATACATTATATTAGGTACAACGGAGGATATTATTACTCCCTCAACCTCATTGATACTAAGATTATTCATCAGGAAGAGATGGTTCACCAATACTCCGTATTCATCGGCACTCCGCTTTGAATCCGTGGATAATCGCCAGTCAGCTGCAAGTGTTTCATTTTTATATACGCCTAATACTATGTTAGTATTCCCTACATCCACAACAAGTATCATAAACTACACCGTCCTTATTAAATATAAAAGCAGCTTGAACAGCTGCTTCTAATACTAATTGTTTCTACGCAACAATATTATTTTAACAACTTATTTATTTTTGTCAAGGTGTTTCCCATATAAACCCAAAACACTGAAACCTCCGTTTATTGCTGCATTTTCTTTAGAATAGTCCGGTTATAGTTCCATCCTGCAGTATATCCATCTTCTCCGCAGCGGGCACCTTTGGAAGTCCGGGCATAGTCATTATATCCCCGGTGAGAACTACTATAAAACCGGCACCATTTGATACTCTTATCTCTTTTACATTGACCGTGAAGCCGTCAGGTCTGCCTAAAAGTTCAGGATTATCCGAAAGCGAGTATTGAGTCTTGGCTACACATATCGGTTTCTTATCCAATCCAAACCTCTCGATTTCCGCAATCTGCTTCTCAGCACTACCTGTAAAGGCAACATCCGCGGCTCCGTAGATTTCCCTGGCAATTATCTTTACCTTTTCTCTTATGGGAAGATTTTCATCGTAAAGAGGCTTAAAGTCTGCATTAACACTTTCGATAGTCTGAAGCACCGCCTCTCCAAGAGCTTTACCGCCTTCTCCGCCTTTTTCCCATACCTCGGTCAGTGCCACCTTCACGCCAATAGTTCTGCAGAATTCTTCTATATAGGCAACCTCCTCAATGTTGTCTGTAATAAACTTGTTTATAGCCACTACCACCGGTATGCCAAACTTTTGTATATTTTCAACCTGCTTATGCAGGTTCTCTATTCCTCTGGCCAGCGCATCAACATCCGGAGTACTCAGCTTATCCTTCTTTATTCCACCGTGATGCTTCAATGCTCTTATTGTTGCTACTATTACTGCACAGTCCGGCTTCAGCTGCCCGAATCTGCACTTTATATCCAGAAACTTTTCAGCACCAAGATCTGCTCCGAAACCAGCCTCCGTTACAACATAATCTCCCAGCTTCAGAGCCATCTTAGTTGCAAGTATGCTGTTACAGCCATGGGCAATATTTGCAAAAGGGCCACCGTGGATGATGGCCGGAGTATTTTCCAGAGTTTGGACAAGGTTAGGTTTAATGGCATCCTTCATAAGGAGTGACATAGCGCCTTCAACATTTAGATCCTTGCAGTAAACAGGCTCTCCACTCATATTATAGGCAATAAGTATATTCCCAAAGCGTTCCTTCAGGTCCATCAAGTCTTTGGACAGGCATAATACTGCCATTATTTCCGATGCAACGGTAATCATAAAACCATCTTCCCTAGGAAATCCGTTAATCTTGCCCCCCAGGCCTAC
>JAUZPH010000236.1 GCA_030706065.1 Bacillota bacterium
AATCGGTTCGTCGCATAATATTATTTTTGGCCTCTGAACAAGAGCCCTGGCTATTCCTACCCTCTGCTTCTGGCCTCCGCTTAACTGATCGCACCTTTTATAAACCTGATCGCTCAGTCCCAGCATATCTATAATCTTAAATGCATATTTCTTTTCTTCCTGGCTGTAGCTTCCTACAACCCCTGCCAGAGTTGATTTATGGCCCAGCCTTCCATGGAGCACATTTTCTATGACCGACAGCCTATCCACCAGATTGTACTGCTGAAATATCATACCTATTTTCGTTCTTACAGAACGTATATTTTTTTTGCTGCATTTTAAAACATCTTCACCGTCAAATATTATCTCTCCGCTGTCTGCTTCAATCATGCGGTTTACGCAGCGTAGTATCGTAGACTTTCCCGCTCCCGAAGGTCCTATGATTGATATGAATTCGCCCTCTTCTGCAGAAAAGCTGATATCCGATATGGCCGGTACTGCTTTATTATAACTTTTGGTTACATTTTTCAACTCCAATATAGGCATACGATGCTTCCTTTCCTACTAAAATATAGATGCGGAAATTTATTTTCTTAATTTATTGCCTTCATAAAATCGATGAAGATTCGATATTTTCTCAGGCGAATACTGAAAGTTTAAATTTCCGCATCTTTGATTGTCACCTGTTCAATTAAAAATATGGCTTTATAATTGAAGGAAAGCAACAATCCTTAAGAATGATCTTTATATGTTTAGTTATATATAATTCGCTTACTTGCCGAGCTCTCTTATAGGATCGTACCATTTGTCTTCTACTGTAACAAACTTCTGTGGCGCGTTGAACATACCCTTGTATTTTGCATCCTTTGGAAGGAATATCTTAGTATTGTTGGTTACTTCATCAGAAGTAAGAGCTGTCTTAATTGCATCAATGGTCTTTTGGCTCAGTGAGCCTGTGTTCACCATCAGAGGGCCGTTCATTACAGGCATTGCCTTTATAACTACAAACTGCTGGCCTGCAAGTGCCTTGAAGGGATCGGTGGCATCATTCTTTACTGTATAGACTGCACCAGGTGTGTTTTCGGTGCCAGAGGTCAGGGTTACGTAGCTGGACAGGTCTATGTCGTCAAAGGCTGCAACATCTGCCTTGCCGTTAAGAAGGTTTACTGCTGACAGCTGATGTGAGCCTCCGAATATTACCTGACTGAAGAATTTCCCGTTTTCAAGCATGTCATCCTGTGTGAGATTCTTGTACTTATCCTGCTTGGAAAAATTGGATACTATGGTTGATGAAGGAACCTTGAAACCGGAGGTGGAACTGTTGGAAACGAAAGCCATCTTCTTGCCTGCAATGTTATCGATACTATAGCTGCTGCCGGATTTGTACTGGCCTTCGTTTGCCTTTGTTACACACAGCCTGCTGTAATAAAGCGCATCACTCAGCGTACCTGAATTGCCGGTATTGACTACAAGCGGGAGAACCTTTGAATTCTTTGTATGAGCTTCAATATATTGTTGAGCTCCGACATAAGCCAGCTGTGCTTGTCCAGACGCAACAGCCTCGATGGTAATGGCATAATCTGTTGTTAATTTATCTGCCACCTTCAGGCCGGTTGCCTTGGCGATTTCATTGTCTATTTCAGCACGTGCATCCTTGAAATCATCCCCTGCCTGATTTGGAAGCCAGGCAATAGTTATTGTATCTGGGTCTTTGACACCTGCTGCTGCAACTGACGATTTTGAGGAAGCACTGCAGCCTGCCAGCAGGATAGAAGCAAGGGCAAGGGAAACTGTAGCCATTATACTTTTTTTCATAATAAATCTCCTTCCAATTCCTTAATAGTAATATCCTTACATAATCATTTTATAATTTGTCTATTAACACCTTATTAGCATCTTGTTAACAAAATTTTCCTAATGTTAAATCTTTCTACAAGCCCCATTCATAACTCAACATACTCTCTGAGTCCATCTATGATTCCCATATTCTCTGCTGCAATAAAGGTTAACTGTTCCATGGGGAAGGCGGCATTTTCAATTCCGGCATGGGTATAACAACCCCCGGCCTCCATTAATATGACTATTGCCGCAGCATAATCCCACAGATTCAGATTTGCCGATACATAACCCTGAAGCTCGCCTATGGCAATTTTGCAAATGGACAAGGCTGCGGAGCCAAAGGCTCTATGTCCCCGTATCGCTTTTATTATCTTCAGCATTTTTGCATCGTCAGCTTCATATAAGGCTGTTATTGTTTTTAAACTCATGTCTATAAGTGAATCTTTAAGTGCATGATTTTTACTTATCTTATTTAACGGAATGCCGTTTACAAAGGCTCCTCTTCCCACAGCTGCCGAATATAACCTATCCTTCTGTACATCGTAAACTATGCCCATTAAAGGAGTCATATTGTGATACAGTGCAACTGAAATAGAAAACTCTTTGCCTATGGAAACAAAATTTGTTGTTCCGTCTATGGGGTCAATTATCCAGGTATATTCCGAAAAACCCTGATCAGTGCAGCTTTTCTCTTCAGTGATAAAGGTATGATGCGGATATCTTTCACTGATGTTTTTAATGAGGAAGCTTTCTATCTCAACATCATAGCTTGTTACAATATCGGAACAGTCATTATTTTTGAAGCACAGCCTTAAATTATCTCTAATGGCTTCCTTAAGATGCCTTCCGGCAGCCTTAACAAGTTTTCTGGCAAACAGGCTTAATTCTTCAACGGGAGTTTCAGCTTCAGGAAGGTGCTCTTCAAAAATGTGGACATATTCCTCCGGGGTTGTAAAATCACCGATGGTGACAGCTGTACCGTATTCTCCATGAAAGTCGCTTCCTCCGGTTAACAGCAGATTATACTTATTTCTATACTCTTCAATCTTTCTTAAATCTTCGGCCTTGTGATCCTCATGATTCAGCTCTATTCCATCAAGCCCCGCTTTTACAAGCATATCAATAAGGCTGTAGGAATCCAGCTGTCCGGGATGGGCCAGTACGGCAATGCCATTATCGGCTTTGACAGCCTTTACTGCGTCAACTGCATCCACGTACTCTATATCCCCTGCACATATACCTCCACTTTTAAACAACTTTCTATACAAATCTGAATATATACAGTCCGTGTACCCCTTTTCCATAAGCTCCGCCATGATATGCTGCTTGTAGATTACCCTGCTGTTCCTGGCCCTTCTGCTTATATTTTTATAGCTTATATAATAATTATTTTCCAGCAGAAGCTGAATTTGACGGATTGAGTTTTCCTGCCTTCTTTCCAGTATCGTGCCGCACAGCCTTCTGATACTCTCTCCCTGAAGGTTGAAGCAGTATCCGAGTATATGAACCTTTTTGCCGCTGGCAGAATCCCAGGCTGATATTTCTATTCCCGGTATGACTCTTATGCCTTCTTGGGCCCCTTCCTCCATTGCTTCTCTTAAGCCTTCTATAGTATCGTGATTCGTAATTCCCAAATGGGTGACCCCATTGGCTTTTGCTATTCGTATAGTATCTTCCACATTAAAGGAGCCATCGGATATGCTTGTATGCACATGGAGATCCGCCTTCATACAAGCTCACCTGCTTCCATGTTGAACCTCCTGTCGCAGAGGCCTTCCATAAAATCAATATCATGAAATATTCCCAGCATTGTGGTTCCTTCGTTTTTTAACTGTTCAATCAGCTCTCTTACCTTCTGCTTTGATGCATTATCAAGGCTTGCTGTAGGCTCATCCAAAAGCAGCAGCCTGGGATGCTTCACCATTGCTCTGGCAATATTCAGCCTGAGCTTTTCGCCTCCTGAAAAGGTGTTGGGATAACTGTCCCAAAGCTCCCTGTCCAGTTCAAAATGCTGAAGCATTTTTTCAGCCTGCTTTTGTGCATAGCTGTAATCATATCCCATTTCCAAAACCGCCAGCTCTACAATTTCCCTGGCTGTAGTTCTGGGCATCACGTTCAAAAACTGAGAGACATATCCAATTTCATATTTTCGAAGATATATGATCTGCCTTTCGGATGCTTCAGATATATTTATGAGCCCGAATTTCTTTGACCTGTACCATATACTTCCCTCCTCCGGCAAATATGTCCTGTAGATACATTTGAGGATTGTGGATTTTCCGCTTCCGCTGCGTCCCGTTATTCCTGCAAATTCCCCTTCCTCTAAGGAAATATTTATATTTTGAGAAGCCTTTATGTGCTTTCCCAGGTTATGCATGGTAAAAGACTTATATAGATTATGGATTCTTAATATAGCGTCCATAGAACCTCCCTCATTCTTCATAATGCTTATCTATAAAGGCATCAATATCAAGGAGAAAGTCCTTAAAATTCTCTTTGATTTTTTCATGAGGCCAATCCCACCATTTTATGCTCTGAAGCTTTCTTGCAGTTTCTTCAGGGAACCTTCTCTTGATAAACCTTGCAGGCACCCCTGCCACTACCGTGTAAGGTTCCACATCCTTTGTAACCACTGCACCGCTTCCCACTACAGCTCCGTCTCCGACAGAAACCCTGGGCATGATTATTGCTCCATGTCCTATCCAGGTATCCTTTCCTATATAGGTAATTCTGCTTTCTCTCTTTTCAAAAAACTCGATATCATCGATGTCGTCAAAGCCGTACATTTCTCTTCTGTAAGTGAAGTGGTGAAGCGTGGGCCTTTCAACAGGGTGCATTGTGGGCCCTATCCTCACTGCCGCTGCTATATTTGCAAACTTGCCGATAACAGCGTTTTGAACAAAACAAAACTGGCCTGTATATGAATAATCCTCCATTACCACATTTTCTATAAAATTGAACAATCCAACCTCGGTATAGTCTCCCAGTTTTACATTTACCAACTTGGAATTTTCGCCTACTACAGGCTCCGGTGACAAGACCTTTTTTTCCGTTATCATATACGGTAATTCGTCCTTGTTATAAGCTTGCCATCTACGAAAACTGCAGTGATAACCGGGAAATCACCCTCAATTTTCTCGATGAGAATTATGTCTGCTTTTTTATTTTCCTCGATGGAACCTATGATATTGTCCATTTTTACCGCTCTGGCCGGATTGATTGTAACAAGGTTAAACATCTTGTGAAGCTCCTGGCTGTATTTTTCATGCATGACAAAGACCGCATGGAGCAGCGCCGGAGGATAGTAGTCACTGCACAATATGTCTACTGCACCGCTTACAATAGCTTCCGCAGCGCTGAGGTTTCCTGCGTGGGACCCGCCCAGCAGTATATTCGGTGCTCCGGCTATTGTGTACATGCCTCTTTCCCTGGCACTTTTGGCAACCTCTATGGTTATGGGAAACTCACTTATCGTTGTGCTGAAGCTCTTGGCCAGGTCCAATTTTTCAATGCTGTCATCATCGTGTGAAGCTATTGAAATGTTTCTTTCTTTCGCCAAGGCTGCCAACTCTCTTATGGTATCCAGGGTCATCTTCTCTTTTGTTCCATGATATTCAATAATTGAATCTACCTCACCGTCAGACAGGTCCTTGTAGCCTTTGATGGTGTTTCTGTATATTTCCAGATCCCTGTATTGGCCCTGGCCCGGCGTGTGATCCATAAAAGATATAAGATGTACCTTGTTTTCCTTGATGTAGGACTTCACGTTGTCCACCACCTCCACATTGTCAATCTCCACTCTTGCATGAAATCGGTGGCGGATAAGGTGTTTGCTGTTGTGGGACCTATTTATTATCTCCACGAAATTCCTGACATTCTCTGAAGACCTGATAGGCTTATGTGAAAATTCATCGGTCTTGTAGAGAGAAAGGGAGTGAAACATGGTAGTTATACCCTGGTTTACCAGTACCTTTTCCGTTTCCCTCAAGCTTAAATTGAAATCCATCAGTACCGAGGGCCTGGGTGCCGCCATACTTTCAATATAATCCGCATGTATGTCGATGAACCCGGGAGCAATATAACCGTCGTTTGCATCAATCACCTTATCAATACCTTCTCTTTCTATCTCCCCTTCCTTCGCAATTCTTTTTATCCTGTCTTCCTCTATCAGCAGTTCATAGCCTTTCAGAATTCCATTTTCCGTGACTATATTACCGTGTGTGATTAAATACATTTGTACCCTCCTCTTACAATAATGAATGTACCAGCTGTTGAGTATATGGATGCTGCGGGTCCTCCAGTATCTGATCCGTAAGCCCTTCTTCCACTATTTTTCCGTCAAGCATGACGAT
>JAUZPH010000237.1 GCA_030706065.1 Bacillota bacterium
AATATTCCTATTTTATTTTCCTGCAACCGCCAATTCGTTTACTAATAATGATGGACTCCCAAAATAACCTGAGCTAGATGGGAGAATGAATTTCAAATCACTTCCTGTCTCAATTACATCCTTCAGCATTTGATAATAGTTCCCGGCTATAGTGATTTGTTCCACAGGTTTTCCAAGCTTTCCATCCGTTATTACAAAACCCTTTGCTGCCAGAGAGAAGTCCCCTGTTATGGCATTGGCACCGGAATGGGTTCCGGCTACATCTGTAATTAAAAGACCCTCTCCAAGCTCCTTCAAAAGTTCGACAAGGCTAAATTTACCGGACTGAAAATAAAAATTTGTCGGTGACACTCCTATTGGAGAGGAGTAGGAAGGCCTTGATGCATTTCCAGTTGTTCTAACTCCATCCACTGCAGCAGTCTTAAGATTATGAAGCAGAGTTTTCAATTCTCCCTCATGTATTACAGCCTTCTCACAGCAGGCAGTTCCCTCGCCGTCAAAGGGTGTAGAACTCATTCCATCCTTCATAAGAGGATTATCCAATAAAGTAATTCTCTCTGATGCAATAATGCTTCCCTCGCTGCCTTTGAGCAGTGATAAGCCTTTCTGTGCATTATCGGCGCAGAAGGCTCCGGAGAAGGTCTTTAAGAGTTCTGCCGCTACATCATTTCTCAAAACAACCTTATATCTTCCGGATTCAACGGTTTCCCCTCCAATACGGCTCTCAGCCTCCCTTACAGCCTCTACGGCAAGTTCTGATGGATTTAAATTCTCAAACCTGTTCCCCATTCTGTAGGAAAATTCGTTATATTTCTTGTTTCCATCACTTACTACAGGATTAACAGCGGCATATATATAATTGCTTCTATTGGAAGCTTCTATTCCATGGGAGTTGAATATCCCCCTCTCTTCAGCTCCGCAGCCAAGTCCGCAGTAACCTATATTTACCACCTTACCGCTGGAAGCCCTGGCTTCACGTTCCAAATCCATAACAAGCTTTATCTTTTCTTCTGTCGTCACTTCTTCCAGGTATTCATTGAAGGTATCTATGTTTTCATATTTTTCCGGTATACTGTTTATAAACTCTTTTTCTTCGCTGTCAATATTTTTTGCGCTATCAACAGCAGCCTTTACAAGAAATTCAACACTCTCGTCATCCAGTTTCTCCGTGTATGAGTAACCCATTCTTTCATTGATGAGTGCCCTGAAACCTACACCCATTGTGCAGCTCAGGCTGTACTTGTCAATTTCCCCTTGATATACTGTGATACCCAGATTTTCATCTCTGCTGTAGAAAACCTCGAATTCCTTGAGGCCTTCTTCAACTGCCCTTTTAAACACCTTATCCTTAAATTCCAATATTTCCATACTATCTGCCCCCCACGGTGATTTCCGACACTCTGATCAGTGGCTGTCCAACATTTGTCGGAATACTTCCGCTGGAGGATCCACACATTCCCTGACCATGTTCAAGACTTTTTCCAACTCTGTCAATCTTCATCAGTATATCAGAGCCTTTTCCTATGAGACTTGCTCCTCTTACAGGCTCCTGGATTTTGCCACCTTTTATAAGATAGCCTTCTGCCACTGCAAAATTAAACTCGCCGGTTACCGTGTTAACGGAGCCTCCTCCCATTTTTTTTGCATAAAGCCCGTCCCCTATGGAGGCTATTATTTCTTCGTTATCGTCTGTACCGGCAGCAATAAAGGTATTTGTCATTCTTGATGTTGGTGCATACCTGTAGGATTCTCTCCTTCCGCTGCCCGTGGACTCCATCCCCATTCTTCTTCCGTTAAGCTTATCTATCAGATATCCTTTAAGAATTCCATTTTCAATAAGTACATTTCTTCTTGTACAGTTCCCTTCATCATCTATGTTCAAGGAGCCCCACTGACCGGACAGTGTACCATCATCTATGGCTGTGACCTTATCCGAAGCTATCTTTTGTCCGAGCTTCCCTGCAAAGACGGAATTGCCCTTTGCAACGGAGGTAGCTTCCAAAGCATGTCCACATGCTTCGTGAAATATTACTCCACCAAAGCCGTTCTCGATAGCCACTGTCATCCTTCCCGCAGGACAATTTCTTGCATGGAGCATGGACACTGCAGATTTGCTGGCCTCCCTTCCAAAATGCTCGGGATCAATGTAATCAAAGGCCTCAAAGCCCATCAATCTTCCCGGCCCTTCGGAGCCTGTTTGGTTTTCTATGCCGTTGGAGGCAACAGAGCGGATCGCCAGCCTTGTTCTTACTCTTCTGTCCTCAGTATACAATCCCTCGGAATTTGCAACCAGAATCTTTTGATCTCTGTCAATATAGTTAACTACTACCTGGGAAATTTCACTGCTGTAACTTTTTGCAGAATTATATGCCTTCCTCATGACCTCGATCTTCCTCACGCTGGCTATGCCTGACGGTACATAGAGTATTGGATGTACATTATTGTTAATCCTCTCGGTTATATTTACAGTTACATCTTCTTTGATATCTCCAATTGCAGCAGCAGCATTCTGTGCCGTATTTAAAAGCGATGCCGGTGCACTGTCATTGGTATACGCATATACGCATCTCAGTCCCTTAAAAATTCTGATGCCTACCCCGAAATCTCTTCCGGCAACCAGGTTCTCAACCTTTCCATCGATCATGCTGAGGTTATTTGAAATCCTGCTTTCTACAAAAACTTCGGCAAAATCGCCGCCGCTGCTGAGCGCTCTTGCCAGCACTTGCTCTATAATACTTTTTGATAACATATTGCTTCCCCTCTCCGCCCATAAAAAAATTTGCGGTTTTAATTTGTAATGATTATAACATAAAATCATCAAATAAAAAAAAGCTTATTTTACCAAATTTAATTGCCCTATGAAACTAGGTACCTAGTTTTATAGTTATATAGAAGGAGGTTTTTCTATAATATAAACGGCGCATTTCTGCGCCGTTTGTAATTATACTATTCCCTGAGCCATCATAGCCTCTGCTACTTTGATGAAGCCGGCAATATTTGCTCCTGCAACAAGGTTTCCCGGATAGCCGTACTCTTCTGCAGCTGCAACACTGTTTGCATATATGTTCTTCATTATCGCATTTAACTTGGCATCTACTTCTTCAAAGGTCCATGACAATCTTTGGCTGTTCTGAGACATTTCCAAGGCAGAACATGCAACTCCACCGGCATTGCTTGCCTTGGCCGGCCCGAAGAGAACACCGTTAGCCTGGAACAGTTTAGTACCTTCAAGGGTAGTCGGCATATTGGCTCCTTCTGCAACAGCCTTTACTCCATTGTTTATAAGCAGTTGAGCACTCTTCTCATCTATTTCGTTCTGGGTAGCACATGGAAGTGCTATATCACATGGAATACTCCATATTCCGGAACACCCTTCATGATACTCTGCTGTTGTATGATACTTCACATACTCGCTTATTCTCTTTCTTTCTACTTCCTTTAGCTTCTTGACTGTTGCAAGGTTGATTCCGCGACTGTCATAAACGTATCCGTTGGAGTCACTGCATGCTACTACCTTGGCTCCCAGCTGGGTTGCTTTTTCTATTGCATAGATAGCTACATTTCCTGATCCTGATACAACTACTGTCTTTCCTTCAAAGCTCATACCCTTGTCTTTTAACATTTCATTAGTATAATAAATTAAGCCATAGCCAGTTGCTTCCGTTCTAACCAGGCTGCCTCCATAGGTTAAACCTTTACCTGTAAGCACACCCTCATAGCTATTAGTAAGCTTCTTATATTGGCCGTACATAAAACCAATTTCTCTTCCGCCTACACCAATATCACCGGCAGGCACATCCTTATCCTGTCCAATATACTTGGATAGTTCAGTCATGAAGCTCTGGCAGAACCTCATAACTTCTCCATCAGATTTTCCCTTTGGATCAAAATTGGATCCTCCCTTGCCGCCGCCGATTGGAAGGCCGGTAAGAGAGTTTTTGAAAATCTGCTCAAAACCCAGGAATTTGATTATGCTCAAATTTACCGAAGGATGGAATCTGAGACCTCCCTTGTAGGGTCCGATGGCACTGTTGAACTGAACTCTGTAACCCTTATTTACCTGTACCTTGCCTTTGTCATCCACCCATGGAACTCTGAACATTATAATTCTTTCCGGCTCAGTAATTCTTTCCAGCAATCCGGTTTCAATATATTGCGGGTGCTTTTCAAATACCGGCACCAAGGACTCCAGAATTTCCGTTGCCGCTTGATGAAATTCACCCTCCCCCGGGTTGTTCTTCTTTAGGTTGGCTAGCACTTGCTCTACGTAGCCCCTTGCACTCATTTATAAATTCCCCCAATCAAAATATTTTTCACATTCGTATATTGTAGAAACTACAGACATTATTTCTTTATTGAATACTGCCAAAATACCGCCTCAACTCGATTCAATGCAGAGTTTCATCCCTCTATATCGATGTGAATTTATAATTTTTTACATTTATAATTATACATGGAAAATATTCCAAAGTACAACATATCCTTGTAATAAATTTACTATTGTTCTCTTATTTGTAGTTTAGGCTGCAGTTGTGTTAGTTTCATCATTTATTCTGAGAACTCATAATTGCCGGAATATCTTTCGGATATAGTATGAATAAAGAACAATTTGAATTATTCATCCGTGGGGCCATAGATGCGGAAATTTATTTCTTAATTTATCCGGGATGTAAAATTTCTTCTAAATTGAATTCTAATTCGTAGAAATTTTACATCCGGAAAAATCGGTGAAGATTCGATATTTTCTCAGGCGAACACTCTAAAAGTTTAAATTTCCGCATTTTTAGTATAAGACTATTGCCGCTGCAGCTGCTGCGCACATTCCCAGGATTACCGGCCTTAGATTTCTCTCTGCCAGTTCAATGGGATTTACTTTATATACAGTACATATTGATATAATAGAACGGGGTCTCAAAGTCCAGCCTCCTATCCATATCACCGTCATTTGCCCCAGGGCGAGCAGTACCGATGTATTTCCTCCAAGTATTGGTGAAATCAAATCTATCACTGCCGCTGCTGCAGGAATGCTGGCAAGAGGTGAATTTCCTCTTGTAAACAATATACCAACAGATATTACTATAATAGCTGCTAATGCCGGACCCAGGACTATGGCAGAAGAAAATATCGTACTCAGGTCTTTTATTATTCCATGTGAACCCGAAGGCAGGATATTGCCAATAACATCACTCAAGCCTGATCCCCCAAAATAAAAAAAAGCTGTTACAGGGATAATGGGGCCGAAAACCTTTATACTGAAGTGTAAGCCTTCAATAAAATGAGCTGCAGCCTTTTCAAAACATGCCTTTTTATAAATTCCTGCACTTATAGAAAATATGACAATTACGGCTGCTCCGCCAATAACTGCTGCTGCTTCGTACATGGTATAATTCATAAAACAGACAACTGTTAAATACAAGAGACAGATTGAAAAGATGGCTGCCGAAAATATGACTTTCAACCTGATTGGCAGGTTTACTATTTCTTCTCTCCTTAATCCCTGCTCTGTAATATATCTTTCCCTCCAGGAAGCTTCCGAAACTTCTTTTGAGATTTTATCACTTTTTATATCCCTCCTGAGAGAAATAAAGGTACAGGATAAAGTGACTATTCCCATAACCGCAGACAGCGGGAGAATATTGATTATTATATCCCTGACAGGTATATTTGCAGCATCGGCTGTAAGCCTCGATATTCCTCCAATAACAACGTCACTGGAAAGAGCCATTCCACAGCTGAAAAGACAGAAAGCCTGGGCAGCACCTATTGGCGGCAAACCTGCCTTTACTGCTGCGGGAAAGAGCATGGCTGCAACAATTAATGATGCAGTGACAGGCCAAAAAAACCAAGAAAAGATCATTGAGGAGATGCCTATAACACAATAGGCCTGCCAAGGTTTTTTCATCAAAAAAATAAGAGGTGCGGTTATGAAGGCGTCCAAACCTGAAAGCATCAGAACCCTGCTGAATGTATTGGATATTGAAAGCAGGATAATAGGTCCCAAAAGCATCTTCACGGAATATATTAGTCCGTTGAAAACCGCTGAGAATGAATGGACTGGAGATGATGTGCCAGAAAGGGTTAAAATGAAGATTCCCAGTATGCATATAATAGTTATATCTCTGCGAAATAATAAAAAAAATACTATAACCAATAAGAAGA
>JAUZPH010000238.1 GCA_030706065.1 Bacillota bacterium
CTCAGCACAACTCGAAATCAGGCGTACGGTGAATAGCCGTACCTAGGGGCTGAAGGTCTAAATGACCTTCAGCGGGCTGCTTAGGCGATGACAATCGCCGATCTTAGGCAGCCCCGGACCAAATCCCTATCTCTCCGCCATTGGAATTAAAAGCTTAACAGCCTTTTTTCTTTTGCATAGAAAAAGGATTTATTTAAAATGGTTCGCATGATTTTTCAATGGGAAATGAGAAGTCAAGTGAACCTTTTTTGATTTAGATTTACCTTTCAAAACTATTTGGGAGGTAAAAAGATGAAAACCAAAATAAAAGAAAAGCCTGAGTTATAGGAGTGTAGTTTTTCTGAATATAAGTGCTCGGTTACGATCAACTTACTACTGACAATTCCAGTGAAAGCAAATACATTAATCAATATAAAGATGAGAAACCTTGACTTTGAAATGAGTTTATAGCACTGGAGAAGATGAAAAGGAAATAGATGAATGTTTATGGGGTTCCTGATGATTTTAATAAAAACACTATAAACCATTATTATTGAAAAAAGTGCACATTGAGGTTATATATGGAAAATTACGTGATATAATATTTTAAAGAAAAGTTGTTAATATATTACTGATAGGGGGAACAAATAAAATGAAAAAGAAAATGGTAAAAACGTCCTTATGTGTTATGGCAATAACTTTTGTTATTGGAATTGCTTTAATTTTATCATCAGTGTCAATAGGGCAAAAGGCTGGAGATAACGCAATGCAAAGAAATGGTGGGGTTATGGATACCAGTCAATATGAAAGAATTATTAACACAAATACATCTAACTATCAAATTATCGGTGGAGTATTATCATTGATGGGGGGATTTGGAATATTACTTAGTGGATATGCTCTTTACAAAGAATTGTAATTTAAAGTATTAATATAATCTAAGGCCAGTGAAATTATTTCAAAAAGAATTATGCTAAATTATGAATAACCATGACATACTATTGTCATGGTTATTTGTTAAAATAAATATAACAGAAGGTCATTAAGGCCATTTGAATTAATACTTTAATTGAAATTATTGATAAAAAAGGAGAATACAAGGATGAATCATGAATTTTCAGAAGCAAGAAAAAATTTACTGTCCCAGTTTGATAAAAGTGGAAATGTTGTCTTATCAACATCACTTAATGATGTTGTCACTTCAAGGACAGTTACGGTAATTCCTTTTAATAATGCACTTTATTTTACTTCAATCCAACGTCCGGGAGCAGTGAAGATGGCACAAATCGAGAAGAATCCGAATGTTGCAGTATGTGTTAATACAACTCAAATTACCGGAGTCGCATCTATATTAGGACTAGCCTCTACGGAAGAAAATGCTGAAGTAATGGCAATATA
Organism: Bacillota bacterium; assembly: GCA_030706065.1. Lineage (GTDB taxonomy): Bacteria > Bacillota > Clostridia > Clostridiales > Clostridiaceae > JAEZDX01. The sequence continues at coordinate 1,378 of JAUZPH010000238.1, forward strand.
TAAAGAAAAGCTTCCGGAGTCATATGAGCGATTTGCGGTAGTACCTGGTTGTACAGTCATCAAGGTAGAACTGACAACTAGCAAGAGCTGGAAGGTTGTTGATAAAAAATTAGAAACAACAACTATTGATTTTATAAATGAAACTATAAAAAAGAATATTATATAAGCTTAAGTAAAAAGTCTTAATTATAAATACAATAAGAGGCTATCCCTGAAGGCCTAAATGACCTTCAGCGGGTTGCTTGGCGGCTGGAAAGCCGCCGCTTTTAAGCGTCCCCAGACCCAATCCCACTCTCTCCGTCAAAATTAAGGGCTCCAGCAGTTTTTTGCTGGAGCCTTTTTCTTTAAGCTGCAGCCGCCCAAGGCGGTGTCTTTTTTTTTAATTTGTATTGAGCCATTGCTTTTGTGCCTGCGTCCATCTTGAATATAGCAGTCTGGTGATTATCTTTCTGGGAACAATATTTCCTAAAATACTTAAAGCACGATTTAGTAAACCGGGAACATATAATGCCTTATTTGACAGCGAGCGTGAAATGGTTTTATGAACAACCCTTTCCAAAGGGTTTGTAGTAATATCACCATAAAAACCTTGCGCTGTAATTCCGCTTATTGCTTCCTTTGTAGTTGCCAGGCCTCCCGGGCAAAGGGACAGTACGGAAACATTTTCCGACTTCAGCTCCTCCCGTAGTGCGTAGGAAAAATCAAGAAGGAACCGTTTTGAAGCTGCATAAGTGGCTTTAAGCGGCATAGGATACAGGGATGCAAGACTAGAAACAAATATAATATAAAATCGACTTTTACCATTTCTTTCTTCAAGTACCTTATGAGTAATCCTTAAGGTGGCTTCCAGGTTTAACTTTAATATTTTGAGAACAGAATTTATATCTCGTTCCATAAATCCACCCTCATAATCTACTCCTGCAATATTGAGAAGCATATCAAACTGAAGCTTTTCATATCTAACAAATTCCATAAACTCATCTACACTATTGTCTGAGGTGAGATCACAGCTCTTTATAATTACGGAAGTACTATATTTTCTTTCAATACCGGACTTGATTGCATTTAAACCGCTTTCGTTTATGTCAGTCAATATAAGCTTGTATCCTCGTTTTGCACACTCATTTGCAAAGGCTCTGCCAAGCCCGCCGGCTGCACCGGTAATCAATACATTCATCTATATCACCCCGAATACATGATATTGCAAAGTTTTTCCGAAAGCAAAAATAATCTGTCAGCGTTCTCTTTGTTTACCTGCTTGCTATACTTTTGCGCCTTTAAAAATCCAAAATAAAGTTCTTGAGGAGGTATTTCACCAGTACAAAGCAGCAGATATGTTTTAGCAGCTTCAGTAGAATCCACACCGTGTTTTTTCCTCAGGCTCCATACCAGATTAACAATCCAGCCTGTATTTTTGTTGCCGATGTTCGTATTTACAAGTCCCGGATCGACACCATAAGCTGCAATGCCTTTGTTTCGATACCTCTCATTTAAAGTGTAAGCAGTGAGCATGTTGCATAGTTTTGACTGTTTATAAGCCAAAAGAGGATGATAGCCTCTTTCAAACATTAAGTCCTTCCAACGCATTTTCATCATTTTATGAGAGCCGCTGGAGGTAAATAATATGCGGCCTTTCCCCAAAATTAAATTCGGGAATAGTTCATGAGTCAGTAAAAAACCTGCAAGATGATTAAGTGCAAACTGCTGCTCATAGCCTTCATTTGATGTCATATGCCAGCTTCTTACACAACCGGCATTGTTAATAAGAGCAAAAAGCTCATCACTGGAGTTTTCGTGCAAATATTTTTTAATGTCCTTTGCAATTCGTATAACTTCCTGCTGTTGTATCATATCACCGTATAAAAAGATAATATCTGCATTTGGGAATTTATCCATCAGCCGCTTATAAGCCACTTCGCAGTTTTCTTTACTGTGACCGACTCCAATTACTTTAAATCCGTTTTGGAGTAACAATTCACAGACTGAAAACCCTATACCAGAGGCTGCACCTGTTATCACAATACTTCTCCTGCTATCCTGCATAATTAAACCATCTCCATGCATGCCAGAATTCAATTCTTCCGGAACATAAAGCCATTGAAATGAAGCCAATAACAAATAACACACCAAAGACCGCCAAGGAAATCATAATCACTTTACGAAGTTTGTACTTAAAGCTGTTTTTAAAAAGCGGAAAAACAGAATAGGGTATATTCTTTTTACCGGACAGGACATTCTTTTGCCACCTCAGCCAGGCAGTTCCAAGCTTTACTGCAAGCATATAACAATTGATAGTTAAGACAGCACTGACAACACCTAGGGCAATACAGGCAATACCCGTTATAGCTCCAGGCAAATAAGGAATATATGAGATAACTACCGTGCCGGTAACAGTAATAAATCCCGGTGCAACAACCAAACAAATTCCTAAAAACCCAAAAGCTAAGGTCAGTACAGCCAATGCCAGGTCCCAAGCAAAAACAATGGCGAAAAACGATACAATCCATATATCTGCGAAGCCAATACCAATTGCCAGAGGTATTTTATTAGCTTGTTTGCTTGCGGAAGTATCGGCATTGCTTTCATATTGCGCAGCGACCTCTTCAGGCTTTCCCAATTTTAAAGCAATTTCTTCCTCACTGAATCCGTCCGCCAGCTTTCTTGAAAAGTGTTCATTATATTGCTCAATAATATCGTCTATTTCCTCAACATTATTTTTTTCAAGATCCTTTGCCAGAACATCTAAAAATTTTTGCTTATTCATGATATCATTCCTCCTCTAATAACTTTTCAACGGTCTTCATAAAGGACAGCCATTGCTGTTTTTCATTTATAAAGTGCTCTTTTCCGCTCTCTGTAATAGAGTAGTATTTCCTCGGCGGGCCTCCACTTTCTTCAGATAGATAAGTCGTTACAAGCCCATCGCTCTTTAGCTTTCTTAAAAGAGGGTATACGGAGCCATCGGCAATGTCTATATGCCTTGAAAGATATTCAGATAGGTCATAGCCATACCAGTCCTTCTTTGAAAGCATTGACAACGCAAGAAGATCGAGCACTCCTTTTTTGTATTGATTATTCATTTTGCACCTCGTTTCACAGTAGTGATATCTCTATACTATTGAATATAATTCAATAGTATAACTTTGTCAATAGTGTTATGTAAATATTTGTTAAGATTATTTTTGTGAAGATCACCAGTTTGAATCCATAAAGAGTAGATTGGGATGCCAATGAAATGAATTTTTCGATGAAAATAGAGTTGCTTTACATTCTACTTGGAAACTGCTAATATTTTGAGTATTATGTAGGTAAATTACAAAGTAAAGAAATTAAAAAAATAAACCGTAGAGATCTTGTACGGTTTAGACATATCATTTGTTTTAAGAAGCGTAGTAATATAATTATCGATAAGATAAGGGGTAAAGTTATATGTTTAAGGGATACTCATCAATTATAAAAAATGTCGGGCTGATTCTGGCAGGCAATACTATTTATGCCTTGGCAGTTACAGTCTTTATTCTTCCTAACGGCTTAATTACGGGAGGAACTACCGGATTGGCACTTTTATTCTATCATCAGATGGGCATTCCCATTGCAGTATTTGTTTCTATTTTTAATATTGCGATGTTTATTCTGGGAGCAGCAGTACTGGGCCGTGCATTTATACTTACTACGTTGATAAGCACTTTCTATTATCCTTTTATTCTCAGTATCTTTCAGAAGGTATCTTCCTTACAGGGGATGACTTCCGATAATCTGCTTGCTACGATCTATGCCGGAATTATGATTGGTTTGGGCATCGGTATAGTAATCAAGGCAGGAGCATCGACAGGAGGTATGGATATACCTCCATTGGTTTTAAACAAAAGGTTTGGTTTATCTGTTTCTGTAGTAATGTACGCACTTGATTTTACTATCCTGCTCTCGCAGATGTTTTTTGCAAATAAAGAGCAGGTACTATATGGAATATTGCTGGTAATGACTTATACACTTGTGTTGGACAAGGTTTTGCTTCTTGGAAAGTCACGCACACAGGTTAAAATCATCAGCGAGAAGTATGAAGAGATTAATCAAATGATTATTAAGCATCTGGATAGAGGCTCCACTTTAATGCATGCTGAAACAGGTTATTATCGTAATAATAACCTGGTCGTTCTCACTGTAATTTCAAACCGGGAACTGCCTAAGTTGAATAACCTTGTTCTATCCATTGATCCTAAGGCCTTTATGATCGTTAACCGTGTGAATGAGGTTAAAGGACGAGGTTTTACTATGGATAAGCTATATAAGTAATAGCTGATCAGAACCTAGCGTCGACAGTAGTGAAACGAGCCTGAGTAAGCTTGCCTCAGAACGGAATTTATGAAACTGCTGAAACCCGGATCCTGTAAGTTGGGGTAGGCAGAAGAGATGTTAAAATACTGACTGCTGTCCAGAAACAGCTCAGGTATTGCAGCTGAGACCAATTATCTGTTACTTAACTAATTGGTTATTTGATCATACATCTATTTGAGATACTGTATGAAGTATCTTGGGATAATAGTCATAACCCTTAAATATGCCCAGTATCTGTATTTCTATCATAAAAGCTATACCTGAAAATGTTAAGAATAAGACGAACATGAGTTTTCGGTTTGAGGATTTAACCAAAACGTATAGCAATTCCATTATAGTAATAATACCTAAAAGTATATACCAAATCGTATTACTCCAAAAATGCTGCGTAATTTCTCTCACCTCTTA
>JAUZPH010000239.1 GCA_030706065.1 Bacillota bacterium
CACCGGAAAGGTTAAAGGGAACCTTTATTATTGCAGGATCCATCGGAAGTAACGATGTTATAGACTCATTAATTTCAAAAGGCATAATAGATGTATCCGCCATAGAAAACAAGCGGGAATGCTATAAAATACAGGTTGTAGAAAAACCTGCTGCGGAAGTGGATAAGGCTGTTGTCATTGTGGGCAGCGACAAGAGAGGAACCATTTACGGTATTTATCATGTCTCGGAACTCATTGGAGTAAGCCCTTGGGTCTACTTTGGAGATGTTGTACCTGCAAAGAGAGCCGAACTGGTTCTTTCAGGAAGCGAGCTCTCTACCACCTCAAAGGAACCATCCGTAAAATACAGAGGATTTTTCCTGAATGACGAGTGGCCATCTCTGGGCACATGGGTAACGGGTACCTTCGGAGACTTTAATGAGCTGTTCTATGATAAAGTATTCCAGTTGCTTCTTAGATTAAAAGGAAACTTTATGTGGCCGGCAATGTGGAGTGCTGTCTTCAGCGAAGACGGCAAAAGCCATCCCCTGGCAAATGCTGAGCTTGCCGATGCCTATGGTGTAGTAATGGGCACCTCCCATCATGAGCCCATGTACCGCCAGGGTGAGGAATGGAAGAAAATCAACCAAAAGTATGGCACAAACAAAGCCTGGGATTTTTCCAGCAATGCAGAGGCCATAACAAAGTTCTGGGAAGATGGCCTGAAGCGCAACAAGAGTTTTGAAAATCTCATTACCATGGGTATGAGAGGAGAACAGGATTCGGCGTTAAAGGGCTCCGAAGAGGAAAACATAGAGCTTTTAAAGAATATCATCCGGACACAAAAGCGTTTATTGAAGGGACAAGGCCTGGAGAATGCACCTCAGGTACTCACCATATATAAGGAAGTAGAAAAATACTGGTACGGGTCAGATACGGCAGAGGGCCTGAGAACCTGGGACGTACTGGATGATGTGACAATCATGCTGGCAGATGATAACTTTGCAAATGTCCGTACCCTCCCGACTGAAAAGGAACGTAACCGCAAAGCCGGCTGGGGAATGTACTATCATTTTGATTATCATGGCGGGCCTAATTCTTATGAATGGGTTAATGTGACTCCCCTTGAAAAAGTGTGGGAACAGATGTCCATGACCTATGATTACGGTATACGTGATATATGGATTGTTAATATCGGAGATTTAAAACCGATGGAATTCCCTGTTTCCTACTTCCTGGATCTGGCCTATGACTTTGAAACCTGGGGCGTCAACGGAAGAAACAAGACGAAGGAGTATACAAGGAAGTGGACTGCGCAGCAATTTGGAAATGCAGATGGAGAAGCTTTGATAGATGGAATTGAAAGTGTATTAACAGGTTACACGAAGATGAACGGAATCAGAAAACCTGAAGTTACTTATGCCGATACCTACAGCAATATAAATTATAACGAAGCGCAAAGAGTACTGGCTAAGGCCATTGATTTGGAAAGTACGGCAAAGAAATATTACGATTTGGTTTCGGAAGAATACAAGAATGCCTACTACCAGCTGGTGTATTATCCTGCTGTTGCCTCAGCAAATGTTGTTAAAATGCAGATATATGCAGGCTTAAATAATCTGTATTATAAGAGAAAGAGCGTCCTTGCAAATTCCTATGCCGCCCTGGTGGAAGAATGTAAGCAGAAGGATATTGTTATGCAGGATTACTACAATGTGGGTATGTCAAAGGGCAAGTGGAAGGGAATAATGGGTTCTTTCCATATAGGCTACACACAATGGAATGCGGATAACTGGAAGTACCCTGATATATATAAGGTTACCCCAAAGAAAGGAAGCCTTATGCTTGTAGATGTACAGGGAACCGAAGAAGCCTGCAGTTCCGGTACGGCTGTTCTGCCGCCATTTACAAACCTGGGCGGGGAGAGCTATTCCATCACTATCAGCAACGGTGGAAACACAGAGTTTGATTACAAGCTGGAAAGTAGTACGGATTGGATAACAGCAGAGGATTTACAGGGAAGCATCTCCAGCGGAAAGACCATCAAGGTGTCAGTAGATTGGAACAAGGTGTCTAAGACCTCAAGCGGTTTTATAACCGTTTTGGGTGCAGGAGAAACAGTAAGAATAGCAGTCACTGCTGAAGTTATAGAAACTGCCGGCCTGCCGGAGATGACCTTTGTAGAGGCCCATGATGTGGTATCAATCGAAGCAGAGCATACGGCAAACAAGGCTACAAAAGGCGGTGTGGAATGGAAGGTCATTGAAAACTACGGGCGTACCTTGTCTTCAATGAAAATGTTCCCTTCAACTGTGTCCTTTGAGAAACCTGAAGATGCACCTTATTTGGAATACTCCTTTAGAGTAAATGAGGATGCGGAATATATCCTGACAACCTACACTGCACCAACAAACAATCTCTATAAGAACGGCAGATTAAAATTTGCTGCAGCTTTTGACGGTGAAACCCCGACTGCAGCAGATGCCCTGTCAAAGGACTTTATTGCCGGCGACCACAGTAATTACGATTGGTGCAACGCAGTGCTGGATAATATCCATATAACCGAAACTACCCACAAATTGACCAAGGGAGTGCATACCCTCCGCTTCTATGGCCTGGACGCAGGACTGGTGCTCCAGAAGCTGGTCTTATCCAGAGGAAAGCTTCCGGCTTCCTATTTGGGACCGGAAGAAAGCTATTATGTAGGTAAAAATTAAGTCAAAAAAACAAAGCGCAGCTGTTGTTACCTTCCGGTAGCCAAGGCTGCGCTTCTGCTATTTACGGCAGACGGAAACCCCTTCTTCGCATAAATTGATTTACCCGCAGCCCCTGACTGTCATAAATAAGGCAGCTTTTCAGAAAATAGTAACGACACCCCGCTGCTTTCATAGAATGATTAATATAATAAGTTCTTTAAATAATGCAAATCATAAATATAGAAAGCTATATATTGCAATTCTTGATAATTGTTTGTTTCCTGTTATGGATACATAATAAAAAGAAGCTTTGCTCTATTGGAGGAATTAACTTGAACTATTTGGCCATCATCTGTGATATTAAAGCTTCACGGAATATTCATAACCGCAAAGAGACTCAATACGTAATTATAAATATGCTTAAAGAGGCAAATATTCTTTTCTCTGATAATATAGCAGGCCATTTTGCCATAACGGCAGGAGATGAATGGGAAGGGCTTGTTTACGAGGGCTGTGATTACCACGCCATATTGGAGTTCTTTAATAACCGGTTAGGGTCCGTGCAGTTTTACTGCGGCATAGGGAAAGGCAAAGTGACAATTGATGATTTTTCCTTACCCGCCAATTTTTTAGACGGGCCTGCCTTTTACCTTGCAAGAAAAGCGGTTAACCTGGCAAAGGAAATGGATTCATTTCTTATTTACCTAAGCAAAGAAGATTTTAGGGTTTTATCTTGAAACTGCCTGGTCAAATATTTGTGCCAAGGCAGTTTTTGATTTATATAGGATTGAACCGGCAAATTATTCATGATAAGCTATTATATGGATAGTATTTCCAATTTGTATTGATGGGGGGTACCAAATTGATTTTTATGGAGCTGGCAATCCTTTCTCATATCCTGGCAGACTTTGTATTTCAGACAGATAGCATGGCAAAGAACAAAATTGATCCTAACAAGAAAATATCACTGAAAGCACACCGTTATCACGGGTTAACTGTTTTTTTCACCGGCTTTCTGCTGCTCATGCTGCCCTGCAGTCCGGATATTGCACTGATATACTCTCTGATGATTGCTATTTTTCATTATATTATAGACAGGATTAGATCCAGGTTCCATTCCAAAATACCAAGAAGACAATTTATCGGGTTTGTTATTGACCAGATTCTGCACATTTCAATTATACTTGTCCTATGGCTTGAATTTGAGAATACCTTCGGCTCATATAAAACCTGGCTGGGCAATATTATATACGGGAAATTTGACTATTTGCTGTCAGGCCTCACAAAAGAGACGGTTATCAACTCGATTAATGTTTTGATCGTTTATTGTTTTGTATGCTGGGGCGGCGCAGTAATTGTTAACCTGACCTTGAATTTACTGGGTATTAATAATGAAGGTGGACATGTCGTCTCCAAAGAAGCTATTAAAGAATCAACAATCGAAGCAAACACGTCCATATCTCTTTTTCCCTTCAAACTTCCGCTGAAGTCAAAGACAGATATAGCCATCAAAAATAAAAATACTGCTTTGAATGCTGCAAAAGAAAATGATGAGGAAAGAAGGAATTTGGTCAGTAAATACATAGGAATATTTGAAAGGCTAATAATTATTACACTTGTCATTAAGAATTCCTATCAGGCGATCGCCTTTGTTTTCGCCGCCAAATCACTGGCAAGAGCAAATGATCTTATGAAAAAAAGTGAGGAGTTTACAGGCTATTATCTGGTAGGAACACTTTTAAGCACGGCAGTTGCCATACTTGGAGGCATGCTGCTGTTGACGGTGCTAATATGACATTTTACATATTTAGTTGTCAATGTAAAACAGTTGACACGGGTAAATATCAACTGTTTTACATTGACCGGATATGGAAGATACTACATCTGTAAAAATATCAGCCTGTCCTACACACTAATCTCATCCATAAGCTCGAATATTTTTGACAGGTTATTTTCAGCATTTTTTACTACTGCCCATCTTGCTCTTTCGCAATTTCCCTGAACCGCTTGCTTTGTTAAATTAAGGGCTTTTGCAGCCTTTTCATAGGTTCCATGCTCGTCGTACATTTGAACAGACTTCCATTTGCTTTCCGACCATTCAATTGTTATTGCATCCATCAAATCAAAAATAGTTTGAATTGCAATAGTCCAATTATTATCTTTCATATGTATACAAGTTCTGCTGTGTTCCCTGCCCTGCTTCAAACTATCGATTGCTCTTCTGGCATAATAAAAGGCACTTCCGTTCATATCCCAGGAGTTTAGTTTTGTATAATTTTTCTCCAAAAGAGGCCTTAACTCATTATCATATGTTTCCGCTTTATTCCCCTTTATCAGGCTGACAGTACTTGTTACTGCCACTTCCTCTTCCATATCATTCAAGGAATCCAGAGAGAAATAATCTATCTCACCCAAACCTAAACCCACTCTTAATTCAAAAGGCAGGCAGTAATATCTCAGGTAACGGGTTAAAACCGGAATATTCTTGAGCTCCCCGCAGACACATTGTATTTCATCACCTCTTGAAGAATGAAAGGGAGTTATTGTCCTGATTCCAAGTTCCTGTAATCTTTCGTTAACGACACTGATCTTCCTATCCAGCAGGCTTTTGGAATTCTCATCCGGATTGCCCGGAATACCTTTTCTGGATCCAACTATATCCGCTGTTATAACTGCGAATTGCTTCTTCATCAACACAATCAACTCCCCTCTGATAACTTCTAATTTAATATCAAGCCCTGCAGATTATTATATCCGAAATACTCTTGCCATTTTTAAACAACCCTACTATTGTATTATGAACACTTATTCACTTCTATAATCAATTAATATAACAATACGCTGTGAATCCCTGTATGGGTTATTAAGATTACCTTAAGCTAATTATATCAAAATGATAGAAGAAGTGGCAAACAATAGCTTACGGTTTTGGAGGTTAACATTAATTCTCCCTCTGCAAAAGGTTATTTACATAATTTGTCATCTCCACTAATAATATATATACTGTAGAATATGGTTTATCTTCCATATGAGCAGTATCAAAAATAAATAAATTGGAGGGGAAAAATGATCAAAAAAAGGTTTTCCAAAATTGTTTTTGCATGTGCTTTGGCAGTAAGCATGATTGTCTCATCCGGGTTTACTCCGATAAAGGCCAATGCTGCTACAGACTGGAACACTGCAAGATACGGTGACAAGGTAGATATCGGCACAAAGCTTAGAGCACAGGAAGACGATCCGGCAGCCAGGGTTCAAATGGATAAGGCTTTAAAGGCTAAGACCGGAAAAATCAGTTTGGATGATGCCAATTCTTCGGCTGATACCGGTACAAGCGGAGATTTCACCTATGATGGAGGCACAAAATATTTCCTGGGATATGACAACGTCAATGGATATTACGTAAAAAAGTTTACCTTGAGAAGCGTTGGAAATAATGTTGAGGTA
>JAUZPH010000024.1 GCA_030706065.1 Bacillota bacterium
CTTCCTCATCCAATTCCTGGAGGCGGCTGTTAAAATTGACATTACTAAAGCCATATACTCCCATATTTATCACCTCAGCCTTATTATTGCCAATTCACCTGTTAGAAATACATCTACCACATACTGCCGCCATCAAGATCATGTCCTAGTACTTTATTAATCCTGCATACCTGTCACAAAATTCACTTCCATATTAACATGTAATGATTTTTACCATCGCAATATATCTATTCTTCGCCAAAAAGCAAAAACCCCAGAGGTGGATACATCGCCACTGGGGTTCTTATTACTTTCTAGGCGCCCTCGCCCAGATATGCATTTCTTATGGAATCATCCTTCAGAAGTTCAGATGCCAGTCCGCTCATAGTAATTCTGCCGGTTTCAAGGACATAGGCATGGTGTGCAACTGAAAGTGCCATATAGGCATTCTGCTCAACCAAGAGCACTGTTGTACCGCTCTTGTTGATTTCTTGAATTATTCCGAATATGTCTTTAACGATTATTGGTGCCAGTCCCATGGACGGTTCATCAAGCAGCAGCAGCTTCGGTTTTACCATCATTGCTCTTCCTATAGCCAGCATCTGTTGTTCTCCGCCGCTTAAAGTACCTGCAGGTTGATGCATTCTTTCCTTCAGCCTTGGAAACTTTTCAAAAACTATATCCATGTCCTTCTTGATTCCTGCTTTGTCTTTTCGGATATATGCTCCCAATTCAAGATTTTCCAGGACCGTAAGATTAGCAAAAACCCTGCGTCCTTCAGGTACATGAGACATTCCTCTGCCCACCAGTTTGCTGGCATCTATACCCTTAATTGACTTGCCGTCAAAAGTTATTTCTCCGGACTTTGCAGGCGTCAGGCCCGATATTGCTCTAAGAGTACTGGTTTTACCAGCACCATTGGCTCCTATCAAGGTAACTATTTCACCCTGTGGAACTTCAATACTTATATCATGAAGTGCATGAATAGCGCCATAGTAAACATTAAGCTTCTTTATCTGTAACATAAGCTACCTCCTCACCCAGGTAAGCCTCAATAACCTTTGGATCCTTTCTTATCTGTTCCGGTGTGCCATAAGCTATAATCTTACCGTAATCAACTACTACAATTTTTTCACAAACCTTCATTACAAGACTCATATCATGCTCTATCAGCAGGATTGCGATTTTAAATTCATCTCTAATCCACCTTATTAAATTTGTTAATTCCGCGGTTTCCTGAGGATTCATTCCCGCTGCCGGTTCGTCCAAAAGCAGAAGCTTCGGCTTCGCAGCTAAGGCTCTGGCTATTTCCAATCTTCTCTGCTCTCCATATGGAAGATTCTTAGCCAGTTCCTGTGCTTTTCCATCAAGATCGAATATCTTTAATAATTCCAATGCCTTGGTTTGAATTTCCTTTTCTTCCCTGATAAACTTGGGAAGTCTTAGTATTGAATGAAACAAGTTGTATTTTACTTGATAATTAAAAGACATTCTAACATTATCCAACACAGTAAGGTTCTTAAATAATCTTATATTTTGGAAAGTTCTTGCCACACCATGTTTTGTGATGTCATAAGGCTTGAAACCATTAATTACCTTCCCATCTAATTCTATAGTTCCAGTGGTAGGTGCATAAACACCGGTCAGCATATTAAATATAGTGGTTTTACCTGCGCCGTTAGGTCCGATGAGCCCAATAAGGTCATGGTCCCCCAGTTCAAGGGCAAAGTCTGAAACTGCCAAAAGTCCTCCAAATCTTATCGATAAATCCTTAACCTCTAGCAACGACATCTTTATCACCACCCTTTTTCTTTGATGCAGCCCCTTTTAAAATTCCAGAAAGCTCCCTTGTCCCAAATAATCCTTGAGGTCTGAAAAGCATTAGAATAATCAACAATATAGGATAAATCACCATTCTATAATTCTGCATAAATCTGAGTGCTTCCGGTAACAAGGTAAGTACTCCTGCTGCAATTACCGAACCGGATAAGCTTCCCATTCCGCCAAAAACCACAAAAATCAGTATATCCAGAGATTTTAAGAAATCAAAGTTTTTAGGAGCTATTGTATAATAATTGTGTGCATAAAAACCGCCTGCCAAACCTGCAAGCATCGAACCTATAGCAAAAGCCAAAATCTTATATTTGGTTGTGTTTATACCCATGGATTCTGAGGCGATTTCGTCTTCTCTAACTGATATCATTGCTCTACCCTGAGAAGAAGTTAGTATATTACGCACTACAATAATACATATTACTGCACTGAAGAAAATCCAATTAAAATCAGTCAGCTTAGGAATGCCGGTTAATCCTCTTGCCCCTCCGAGAGAATCAATATTTTGTAGAATAACCATAACTATTTGACCAAAACCTAGGGTACATATGGCAAGATAATCTCCCTTAAGTCTCAAAATTGGGTAACCAATTATTAATCCTATTAAACCAGACACTACTGCCCCAAAAAGTAGAGCCACTATAAAAGGTAGGTCCCATTTCGTTGTAACAATTGTGGCTGCATAGGCACCGATAGACATAAATCCGGCGAATCCCAGTGAAAGCTGCCCCGTAAACCCTATGATTAAATTTAATCCTACAGCCAGTATGATATTAATACCCATACCTATAATAAGAGTCTGCTGATAATCACCGATAATTCCGTTTTGCATCAGCATAACCAGTACAAAATAAACTATCAGGACACCAACCAGTGTTGAAGCAAAGGTTCTGAACCTTTTTGACGCCAATAAATTTTTCACCATAACAAGTCACCTACACTTTCTCTCGGGTAAGCTTGCCAAGTAAACCTGCCGGCCTTACCAACAGAATTATTATCAGTATTGAAAAAACTATTGCATCGGAAAACTTTGCGGTAGCATCGAAGGACTTTGTCAACGCTTCCACGAGCCCAAGGACAATTCCTCCAAACATGGCTCCTGGAATTATTCCAATACCGCCTAAAACGGCAGCAATAAAGGCTTTTAAACCAGGCATAATGCCCATCAGAGGGTCTATTACTGGATAATACATTGCAAAAAGAACACCAGCAGCTGCACCTAAGGCTGAACCAATAGCAAAAGTAAAGGAAATAACATTATCTACGTTGATTCCCATAAGTTTTGAAGCTTCATTATCAAAAGAAGCAGCTCTCATGGCCTTGCCTATTTTTGTTCTGTATACAATAAACTGCAGTGCTATAACCAACATAACAGTTACTACAGCAATCAGTATTTGAACATTACTAATCTGCAACCCTAAAAACCTGTGAGTATTGTTCTTTATCATATCCGGAAAAGCTCTGGGATTTGGGCCTGCCAACTGAGCCAGCTGCATGCCATATTCCAAAAGCAGCGAAATACCGATTGCTGTAATAAGCAATGTAATTCTTGGAGAATTTCTCAACGGCTTATATGCAACTTTTTCTATTAATATACCTAAAATTGCGCTTCCAAGCATTGAAAACAACATGGCCGGCACAAAGCTGAACCCAAGTGAATTAACAGCTACATATGCTAAAAAAGCTCCAATCATTAAAATATCCCCATGTGCAAAATTAATCAATTTTATAATTCCGTAAACCATTGTATAACCTACAGCAATTAAAGCATAAATACTGCCTTGAAAAAGGCCGTTTAATAACTGCTGACCCAACACATGCATATAATTTCCTCCAATCTTTATAAACAGACTTTGGTGGTATCTGCATACCACCAAAGTCATATCCTCTAATTTGCTGCAACCTTTGTTTTAAGTACCTGTTTCCCGTTTTCTATCTTGATTATTACTGCTCCCTTTACCGGGTTTCTATCCTTATCAAAAGTGATGTTTCCAGAAACAACTGTGTCATTCAAGTTCTGCACAGCATCTCTTACCTTTGCACCATCAGTTGTACCTGCCTTACTGATAGCATCTACCAGTAACTTACCGGCATCGTATGCAAGAGCTGCAAGAGCATCAGGTGTCTTTCCATTCCACTTTGCCTTGTAAGCCTTCAAGAAATCCTGAACCTGCTGTGCAGTATCATCCGGTGAATAGTGGTTGACAAAATATCCACCCTCTACTGCAGCCCCACCGTTCTTGATTAAATCAGGTGAATCCCAACCGTCTCCGCCTATCATAGTTGCAGTTATTCCCAATTCCTTTGCCTGCTTGGCTATCAACGGTACGGCATCATAGTATTCCGGAAGGAATAGCACATCCACATTATTTTCCTTTATTTTTGTAAGCTGAGCCTTAAAATCCTTATCTCCTGTATTGTAAGTCAAATTATTGGTAACTGTTCCGCCGGCACCCTGGAAGCTTGATACGAATGCATCTGCCAACCCTTTGCTGTAGTCGCTTCCCATATCATATAATACAGCTGCTTTTTTTGCTTTCAAGTCAGTAGAAGCAAACTTGGCAGCAGTCTTACCCTGGAACGGGTCCAGATAACATGCCCTAAAAACATAGTTCCCACCTTTTGTTGTAACATCTGCATTGGTTGCAGTTCCTGTAATCATCGGTATCTTTTTCTGAGTTGCAATCGGGCCCATGGCCAGACATGACCCAGATGAAACGGAACCAATTATAGCAACTACTTTTTCGCTGTCTATTAATTTGGTAATGGCATTTGTAGACTGGTCCTGCTTGTTTGCATCATCTTCATAAATAAACTTTATCTTTCTTCCATTAAGTATGCCACCTTTATTGTTTATCTCTTCTTCAAGAACTGTTAAAGCTTCCTTGGAAGAAATACCGAAAGATGCTATGCTTCCGGTAAGCGGTAATACTGCCCCAATTTTTATATCCCCGGTTTCAGTAGCATTATTGGAAGTTGTACCGGTTTTCTTTGTTGAACATCCGGCCAACACCCCCGCTGTAACCAATACTGATGTTAGTACAGCTAAAACTTTGATGTTTCTTTTCATAGATTATCCCCCTTCTTTTTTTATGGCTTTTTCTGAATTTTAAGAAATGTTTTTATATATTAATTTAATATCAATTGTATACAATTCTTAGCATTTTGGCAATATAAAGTTTTAATCTTTACTATTATAATTTAAAATCAGTATGCTTATTGATAATTCACAATTTACGACATTGTTTTACGTGCATAATTTAATATTCTAATAATTCAATTTAACTTTTTAGTCTCCATAAGTATTCAAGACTGAGAAGTCTCATTTCTAAAGGGCTAGAAAGTTTTAGCTATAAAAAGATGGTACCGGCTTTCGAAAGCCGATACCAATATACACTTTACCAATATAATTTTCCTGAATTTCAGTTAATTTTTAGTAACATTTTAGCGGTATAATTCACCATATATCGAGTATTCATTAGATGTTTTTGTTGATAACTTTTTCAGAGTAATTAATCTCCTGATATTCGGAATACCGTTAGATTCTAACTCTAAATCTATAATGTCTGGTATACTCTTATTTTCTGTTGGACTTTATTAATTCAGACAAGGATACATCCTCTATGTCATCAATAAACTTTGCATTATAGGTTTCACCAGCATTCTCACAATCATAGATACAGGCAATATTATCTACAACAAGCAGACTGTCGAAGTTTATTCCGTTTTTCCTGGAGCGAAGCTGCACATCGATACGGCCATTTCCATCCTCTAGTGAAAAGCAGTATCCGGTTTCACTAATTGTGCTCTTTTGACTCTTGAATATTACTACGCAATCTTCTGTAAGCTTGTTCTTTATCCTATCTACTGCTTCCATTTCTTTAGAAGTAAATTTTGAACTTACCCAAAATACCCTCTCTTTAGCGCATTCCACAAATTCAACTCTGAAGGTTTCATCTACATAACTAGGATATTCATTGACATCCATATCCCTTCACCTCTCTTTTTAATTGTAGATTATTAATTTATATGAAATCTGATTCTATATAATTCTTGACTGTTATACATTATTCCTCTCTGTTGCATAAAAGCCCTCCGCTTTATATTGTTCTTTTCTTTGATATTAATAGAATTATCAATATGTAACGGAATAATAATTAGCCTTAAGCATTTAAATGTATTGTTATATATGGTATTCACCCTACTTATCTTTTGTTTCAAAACTGCATTTTTGACTTCCTAAGCTGAAACCATTGAGAATTCTGAACTTCTCACTGCTAGTACAATTTTTTACAGAAGCTATATTGAATACAAAAAATAATCTCTTTATACCATCCCCCCTTTATTTCACTATTTTTACACCTTTTACTTCTGTCATATTTTATATTGTTTTCTTTATTTAACCAATTTTATTATATATTAGCATATATGTGCTTAATTAGCTACAAATATTTTGATTCTTTGAAAATAATTTTAATCTCAGTTAACTCATCCAAAAAGCTATCTGCAAAATTCTACAGATAGATTTAATATTTTGCGAAAAAAAGTATAACCGGCATTTCTCCTGCCGGTTATACTATATTAGATAGCTGCCTTTTAATCCCTAGATTCCTGCTCTGCAGGTTTTGAACCGGTCAGTGGTTTATCCTGATGACCCGTCACTGGTGCAGCAGCTATGGCACCTACAATATTGCTGTTATTTCCTTGTTTCTGTAGTTACTTCTATCCTCCCTTTGGATTCAAGCTTCTTTATTAAACTCAACTTCTTTATATAATTTCTCTTTCTTTTTTCCTCATTTATATTTTCATAGAAGTTCCTAATAAATTCATCTACCCTTTTTCTAAATTCCTCGGCACAATCATAGGGATTTGAAGGATAATATTCAAATTCGAGATCTCCATTTACAAACCTTACTCCTTCAGTCGTGTTCTCCGCCTTGAATCTGACAGGATCGTCGCCGTATTTTATAAGTCTTTTAGCCAGATTCAAGCTTCCTGCCATTTCAATATTCATAGTTGCACCACAGGATGTACACATAAATAAATGGCTGGAAAACCGGTTTAACCTTGAATTTATTCCGCAATAGGGGCAGGAATAAAAAATATTTAACCCGCTCACCCTAACTGGCCCTGGAAGACCGAAGTCTGTTAATTTATATTTAAGTATTCCTGCTAAGGCGTTATATTTAGCTCTTTCTATTCCCGGCATATAACTATTCCCGTCATTATCCTTCCAGTTAAGGTTATCTCCACGGACTACTAATTTCTCCATGATTACAAGGCTGCTGTCTTTTACAGCTATACCAGCAATGCTTCTTGCGATTTTATATAAGTCATCCCCTTTTATGGGCCCGGATGAAATAACTTTTCCCCTTTGGTCAACTATTGAATAACTCAGGGCATTATCTATGCCTCTGGAAATACCCATATAATTAACTGTTTTAATTTCCTCTGGGCTTTTCCTAATGATATTTACTGCCAGATAATACTCCTGATTACGTTTTATCAGTCTTGCGGTTTTAATGCTTTTCGGGTCTTCTATTGCATTCTTTAGAAAAGATTCCTGCCATCTGCCAAAAGACAGTGGAAAGATAAGGAAGGTTCTTTTTCCTCCTTTTTCATAAAACGGGCTGGAATTACTATCTATATAAAAAAGCTTTCCTTTATACTTGCCGGAAGGCCTTTCTCTTTCTTCACTCTTGGAATTCATAAGATATATTTTTGCATAATACCGATTTTTCTCAGTATCATGGAGAATGCAGTAGTTTCTACCTGTATCATACCTGCAGAAAAACAGAGGTCTAAGTTTTTCAGCCTTTGAAAACAGGTTTTCCATCTTTTTCTCGACGTTCCTTGAAAGGTTATTCTCTTTATAAGCCTGCTCCATAATAGCTTCATATTTCTTTTCTTCTTCTTCACTTGAAATATAGGCAACTGGATAATTCATAATTCGTCCCTTAGCTTTAACATTGAGATATTCTGTCAACACAGATGCAAAATCAAGTTTGAGCGAGTCCTTGAAAGGCTCTACTGAATAGCTGTTCAGCTCTTTGTCTAGATCCTTGCCAATCCATCTCGCAACACTCTGAGGACTATATCCTCCATTACCGTCGGTATAGTTCATTCTTATTGCCTCAATCTCGGAATTGGCCCTGTTAAGCAGGAATTGAAAAGCCCGAGTGTAATTATACATGGCTTTGTCTATAATTTCACTTTTCCTCTTACTTGGGTTGTAAAGCTTTAGAATAATAGTGCGCATATTCTTTTTCATTTGTTACTCACCACTTATTAATACCTGTAATCTATAATTTTCCTTGCTCCACTCAATATTAAAAGTATTCTGCATATACCTTCTTCCCAATACTCTCAAGACACTTTATCATCTCGCTTACAAGATTCAGCTTAACGCCAAAGTAAAGAGGGAAATCCGGATTCTGATGGGCAGGATTTATTGCACGGCCTACAAAAAAGTGCACGGATGTGCTGTCCTCCAGCAGCATCTTTGCAAGCCTGGAGGCACCGTCCTGGCTGTTAATATTCATGAAGTCGTAAACGGTGTTCTGAGAGGTTGAATATTTTCTAGCATACTCCAAAGCCCTGCTCATAGTAAGAATCCCCTCAGTAGCCAAATCTATGCCTTCAATTTCCGCTGTGGGAGGCATATTTTGATCTACATAGTTTAAGTTTATGGACATTTTCCTGCCTGACTCCCTGGCGACAATTTGGGATGTTGTACCACCGCATACTACTTTCTTACCTTCGGAGTTTATAAACTTGTTTACAACATAATTGTCCATATTTCTGTCAACTGGAGGTCCGATAATTATGTTGACATTCACCTGCTTTTTTATTTTAACGGTTACCACAGTGGTGTCGTCACCGGGGTCACCCTCGTAAAGGCTGCTGCATACCGACAGAATTAGTTTGGAGATTGCATTTGAGTGCATATTCTTCCAGTATATTCTTTCAGCGTAATTCCTTATATTTTCCCACTGCCAACCAAGCTTAAGGGAGTGCCCAACTCCCGCGTTTACAGCTCCGTCACTCAGTAGTATAAGAATATCATCTGCATTTGCCTTGAATCTGCACTCATGTATTACCTTTCCATCTATCACCCGCTCCAATTTTTCAAGTGAGGAATATTTTCCCTTTACAAGTCGTATCACACATGGGTTGTCAAACTCTACAAGATAGCTGTCACCGGATTCAAATATCTGAAGTATGGTAAAGGTGGAATAGGCCAACCCTTTATCTTTGCTTACCGGAAGCGTACTCACTATGGTTTCTACCGCTTCATCTATTGTTGAGCCCAGCGATAACATTGTACCTATGATTTTACTTGTCAACGTAGCAAGTATGTTTGCTCTTACCCCGCTGCCAAGTCCGTCTGCCAGTACTATAATTACGGAATCCTTATTTCTTATTATTTCAACCTTATCTCCGCAAAGTTCTTCTCTACTCTTATTCAGGCTGGAATAACTTGCATCTACAAAAACACTCACTATTCATCACCCATTTTCTTCTGTATGGAGTTTTTTAAATTCGTAAGAGCAACCTTTGTTTCAGCTGTCGTCTCTCCCAGAAGACTAGCAATCTCCTGGGCAACCCTCATCTGTTTTTCTATGACTCTCTGAGCTATTTCCACAGTCTCTGAACGTACCCTGTCTCTTTGCTGTCTTTTTATTTCATCCACTGTTATATCCTTCATAATTATAAGTATTAGTTGATCTTCTTTAATAAACAACACAGTTTGCTCTACTGTAATGTTATACTTTTCATAAAAACACTTCTTATTAATGATATCTTTCCCGGTCTCAAGGACATTTTTAAAATCATTACAGTCCAGGAAGTCTTCTATTAATCTGTTTTGCACTTCATTCCGATTCAGGTCAAAGAGACTCTGAGCGGCACTATTGGCCTCCTGAATGCACAGTTCCTCATTTAATGCTATTATGGCATTTGGTGTTGAACTCATAATGACATTGGATATTGACTCTGCACGGGTTCTCATATAAGGAAGACACATGTTGATATCCGCCTTATTATTATATACGGCAATTGCCTTGTCCCTACAGCTCTGATAACCACAGGCCCCACAGTTAAGTTCATCGTTCTTAGAAAATTTACCTGTCTTTCTTAAAATATCTATTAACTCCTTCTCATCGGGAACCAAATTTAAACTTGATTTATTTGTAAAGTTCTTTTTCAGGCTTATTCTATTATCATACCTTGTGTAGGAGTTTTCACTGGAATTTGAAGCTCCAATATAACTGAGAAGTCTTTCCCTCATTTGAAGATAACCGCTGCAGCCCTTATTTGTGCACGGTCCGCTGAGACAGCCTCCCTGGCAGCTGTTTAACTCAAAAAAGTACCCTTTTATATCACTGTCTCTTATTTCCTTTAATATTTCGATGCACTTTTGTATACCATCAAATTTTACGAACTTGTAGTTATACTTTTTTGTATTTCCCAAAGCCTTTATAATTCCACCTGGAGCCGGATAAAATCTGGAAATAATATTGTGATAGCCTGTCTCATTATTTTCCTCTTCAAAATCCTCAAAGCTCAACCCCTCTTCTTCAATCCAATTATCAAATTCTTCATAGGTGATAACAGCATCTATTAAGTCATCATTCTGGCTGTCCTTATATTCCTCTTTTTTCGCCAGGCATGGGCCAAGAAAAACTACCTTAATCCGTGAGCCATACATATCTTTCATCATTTTTGCATGTGCAACCATTGGAGAAACTACAGGTGCCAGCATTGGGATCAATTCAGGAAAATACTTTTCTATAAGAAGTACGACGGTGGCACAGGAGGATTCGATTATATTGGGCATGCTCCCTTTTAGCAGGAGTCTGTGATACTCCAATGTAACCCTGTCCGCACCGACTGCTGTTTCTTCAACAAAAGTAAAGCCCAGCTTTTTGAAAAGTCTATATATGATTTTTTCATTTCTGATATTATAGGCCGCCGGGAAAGATGGTGCAATACTCAAGTATACTTTATATTTCTTCTCAAAAAAGGCTTTTACCTTGTCAATTTCGCTGTTTACACTTTTTGCACTCTGCGGGCAGGCCTCCAGGCATTCGCCACAGAGTATACATGCTTCATGAATAATCTGCGCTCGATCATCTTTAAGTGAGATAGCCTTTACAGGGCAGCACCTAATACACTTATAACAGTTTTTACAATTGACTTCTTTAAAATATATCGTGCTCATAGAGTCCTCCACCATGATACCGACTGGATAATAGTTACAAAGCTATATCGAAAATATTTACCAATGTTTGTATTTCGCGGTATTAAGACATAGAATGTTAATTATAGGCATAGTTTCCTAAATTTCTTTACAATATAATAAAAATATATGATAAAGTTGTAAAACTGTCAAATTATACTTAAGCCAGTTTAAGTTCATCAAATTCAATTTCCGCATTTTCTTTGCTCTTTGGCTCCATTATTTCCAAATTAAAGCTATAACATGGATATTCTATATCATAATCCTCAACCTTATCGTGAAAAACGAATCCAGTCAATTCACACATACAGACAACCTCGCTCTTTAGTTCAGAGTTTTTTGTTTTAAAAAAATTGCATAATTCACAATCTAACATTTTTCATTCCTCCTACTAATTATTTTTTTAATTTAACAATGTAATTTTCACAACTTCCTTCTTGTTACAATTTCTAACCTTTTGCTTTAATATTAATACCCGGATACAATGTGTTCAACAAATAGCGACAAATGATTACTTGTACAATTAATTAGTAAAATTATTAGATACGGTATATTCAATATGCATTATTTAACATTTAATGAGAAACATTGATATGTTTTCCATATAATGTTATGATCTTAGTGTACAAATATAGATTTGAGGTGATTGTATGATTACTATTACAGTGTGCATAGGGAGCAGTTGTCACATACAAGGTTCATATACCGTAGTGACGGAACTGGAGCATCTCATTAGTAGGAATAATCTCACCGATATAGTTGTCTTGGAAGCATCATTCTGTCTAGGAAATTGTACCCGTCCTGTTTCAGTCAAGATAAACAACGGACCGGTGCTCGCTGTATGTAAAGATAATGTCAAGGAATTCTTCGATGAATACATAGTGAAGAAATTAAGCAAAAGTATAATATAGATTCAAAAATGAATGTTGTGTGAGAAAGTTTTGATAGTCTATAATGTATAAAGATTAACAGGCATACAATAATTAAAAAAGTACGATAAAAATGATATCGTACTTTTTTTAATTATATTTATGTTTTCCTTTGAGGAATCTCCCACTTATCCGGTGAATACCCAATCCCTGTCGGAAGACGGATATTTATTATAGCAATAACCTATTTTCCATTCAACTTCATATATTTAACGATAAGCTCGTCCAAATATTGACTGATTATCAATCTTCGATCTGTATCTTCATGTTTTCCCTCGGTTATGGAAATTTCATTTAAAACCTCTCGTATTATTTCAATACGTTTTATCAGATCATACTTTCTTCTTTCTTCAAATTCTATCCCTATAATTCATTCCTCCTTCTTTAATAAATATCCCTGCATCGATTTTACTTTATCGTACATTTATTAAATTTAGCTGCTTTTCATATATATAGCTGCGGAAATTTATAATTGAATTTATCTCCTTCGAAAAATCGGTGAGAATTCGATATTTGCCCAAACGAATACTAAAGATTTAAATTCCCGCATCTATATACGTAGCGAATCTAAAATTTCGAATACAACTTCATATTCGATACATTGTTTTATTTAATAATTGTTATTAATTATACATTTAAAATTTCTCTTATTCAATTTCACTATTTGAATTTTATGTAACATTGGAATAGGATTTTCATTAAACTTACAATTTTAGGCAATATTTGATGATATTTTGCAACTGAAAAGTGAAAAGAGAGAACGAATTTATAATATTTTAGAAATACTGAAAAACAATTCACCAATTAACAATATGATTTGTTTTATATATAATTCGTTATAATTCGCGTACCGGTGAGGTAGTCAAATTGTCTGAATAATTTCAATCAAATTCAAATCTGGCAATATCACCTATCATAATAATGTTTACAGATAAGGATTTGATAAAAAACAGTCGGTCAATATATAAAAGACGCAAAAATAGGTTTTCTATTTAATAAAAAAGTAATTTATTTCTTTAACAAGTTATTATAATACTATAAAAAAGGGGAGTGATTTGAATGAAAAAGCTGGAATTGATATTAAGACCGGAAAAACTGGAGGATCTGAAGCAGTTACTGAGTGACATGAATATAAACGGAATGAGTGTTACTAATATTTTGGGCTGTGGAAATCAGAAAGGCTTCACTGAAAGATACCGGGGAACTATAGTACATGTTAATCTGATTCACAAGATAAAAGTTGAAGTAGTAGTGAAGGATGACATTGTAAATCCATTGATAAATAAGGTTCGGGATGGCATTGCTACAGGTAATATCGGGGATGGTAAAATATTTGTTTATAATGTTGAAGATGCCATAAGAATAAGAACCGGCGAATCTGGAGAAGCAGCACTTTAATTTATGGTGGCTTTCGAATTATTTTAGGGACACTTAGAGATTCCACTAACTGATTACAAAAACTTTACCGTAATTATTTAATGACTATTTATAATAAAATCAGAAATAATTATAAGTTCATATAGGGAGGCAGAAAAAATGAATGCGTTAAATATTGGTGATTCAAGTTTTCTTTTCACAAGTACAGTATTAGTTTTATTGATGACACCTGGCCTGGCTTTATTCTACAGCGGTATGGTAAGGAGTAAAAATGCACTTAGTACAACCATGCACAGCTATGTTACTATGGCTATAGTATCTATTCAGTGGATAATTATAGGTTATACTCTAGCTTTCGGAGGAGATCATGGCGGATTGATCGGCGGCTTAAATTTCTTTGGCTTAAATGGTGTAGGGATTGCTCCAAATGCCGACTATGCAGGTACAATACCACATTCACTATTCATGATGTTTCAGATGATGTTTGCAATTATTACTCCAGCGCTTATATCCGGAGCATATGCAGAAAGATTCAGATTCCCTGCATTCCTTGCATTCACATTATTGTGGACGACCTTGGTATATGATCCGGTAGCTCACTGGGTTTGGGGCGTAGGTGGATGGATAAGAAATCTGGGAGCTCTTGATTTTGCAGGCGGTAATGTTGTTCATATAAGCTCGGGAGTTACAGGGCTTGTGATAGCTATCGTCCTTGGAAAAAGGCGATCACTTAAGTCCGTCAGGCCTCACAACCTGCCTCTCACTATACTGGGTGTGGGATTACTGTGGTTCGGTTGGTTTGGATTTAATGCAGGCAGTGCACTGGCCTTTAACGATGTTGCAATGAATGCCTTTATCACAACAAATACCGCAGCAGCAGCAGCAGGTTTGTCCTGGATGTTTGCAGAATGGATAGTAAACAAGAAACCAACAGCCCTTGGTTTTGGCAGCGGTGTTGTGGCAGGATTGGTTGCCATTACCCCTGCAGCGGGCTTCGTTACACCGGTTTCTTCAATATTAATCGGCCTGCTTGGTGGAGCAATTTGCTTCTACTCAGTTAACTTCTTAAAGAGAAAATTTGGATATGACGACGCCCTAGATGCCTTTGGCTGCCACGGCATAGGAGGAACTTGGGGAGGAATAGCCACAGGATTGTTTGCTACAAAGGCAGTTAACTCAAATGGAGCAGACGGATTGTTTTACGGAAATGCTCATCAGTTATTAGTACAGATAATAGGAATAGCCGCTACTTACGTTTATGCTATTGCAGGCACTCTGATAATACTTGGTATAATAAAGCTGTTTACTAATTTGAGAGCAACAAGCGACGAAGAAGATTTAGGATTGGATGCATCACAGCACGGTGAAAGTGCTTATGCACATGTAGGATTAGACGGTTCCGATGCCGGGATTGGTGCTTAGTCACTTTGAACTTCATACCTTTTAACTTATAAGAATAGGCGATAATATAGCAAATGAAAAGGGAGCCCTTGCATCAATCTGGTGGCTCCCTTTAATGATAGACTAACCACTATCTCAAAAATCTCATGATTATTGATGTCTAATTCCGAAAATTATGAAATAAAAACTGATCTTTATTGGTTATAACTTTCTCTTCCTTCAGTATTTATGTCTGCAGCTACATCCTCTTTCTTAAGAACGATACTGCATGCCTGTTCCTTATATGTCAGCTTTATGCCAAAGAGATAAATGAGACCTGCAGTTGCTGCAAAATATGCGGCAATTGTTATTAAATTTATCATCGATGAAGGAAGTGCTATATATAATGACAAGGTTCCAAAGAACATAAATACCACACCGGCTCCCCACTTTATGTATCTTTCCGGTACATGCTTGCAGAGCCATGCACCTCCTATAATTCCTATGCCGTCTGCCACTAACATTCCACAGGTACTTCCTATCAGCGTTAACATAGGTTTTCCGCCATCAGCAGCTATAGTTATTGTCATCAGCTGTGTTTTATCGCCCATCTCCGCAATAAAGAATGCAATAGCCACTGTCACCACCGGCCCAAATTTGAATTTTTTATCTTCCTCATCATCAATCTTGTCCCCGCGAAGTGTCCACAATCCGAAAACCAGGAAAGAAACCCCTGCGGCGATTTTAATTGCATTCATCGGTATTACAGAACCGAGGTAACCTCCCAGTGCTACTGCCAAAGCATGGTTAAGTATTGTGGCGGCAAGCACTCCCATCATAACTTCCCTCACCTTGTATTTGCTGGCCATAGCCATAGCCAGCAGCTGAGTCTTGTCCCCCATTTCTGCTACTACTACAAATAACAGTGCCTTAATAATCTCCCCCATTTTACTGCCTCCTACATTTTAATAGATGCGATCAAGATATGTACAATTGATATGGTATCATCCGGCATCAAAAAAGACTTTTAACACAATGATAAACATTGTGTTAAAAGTCTCACTTAACACCATTTATCCGGATCCAATTTCACTTAAACCAGTTGAGACGTCCTGAATTTCTAACAGGTTACTCGAATTGTTTAATAGCAGCCGGATATAATAAGTATATTACGATAAAGCCAGGCCTTTCAGCCAGTATGTTGACTTTATCAACCCTGACGGGCAGTTACTCCCTTTTAACAAATAAAACATATCACATTAATTTTAACCAAATAACTTCATCCTGTCAATATAACATACAACATTCCGCCAGCGGAATAGAGCATAAAATATACTGAAGAAAAACTATTTATCTCTTGTCATTGTTATTATA
>JAUZPH010000240.1 GCA_030706065.1 Bacillota bacterium
CTCATATAGCAGTCCTCATATATTGAAATCAGCAATTCATCAGCCTTCCCTTCATCCGGTTCCTCCGGCAGGTTAGTGCTCATCTCGGAATATATGCTCACAAAATCTGTTAATGGATATTTATCCATATGAATATCTATAAATATCTCCTTATCAAACTCTTTCTTATCGGATTTATCAACCAGAAGCCTTATGCTCCCCATGGGAAATTCCGTGTATTTACCTGCAAAATGAACCATGAGGTTATTAAGTGTATTCAATATATGTTTTTCTTTCTCCGCCTGAGGGTAGTGATCCCTGGCCAGGGCATTCTGAAGCCTTCTCAGCTGCGCCGCCGCTTAATTCCCAAAGGTGTTCACGATCCTCTTTGACAGGAATATGCCCCTGTTCTTTCTGAGTGCCTCACCATAGCTGTTCATATATACGATATGTTCATCCCTGGTTCCCGGAAGTTCCAGAATATTTGGATTGCCCTTTAACGCCAGAGAAACAAATTTCTTCAGCCCGTAAATGACTGTATCCGTCTCTGTATCCTCAAATTGCTCAAAGTTCTGAAAGCCATAGATATTCTCCTTTCTCTCCATGGCTACTCCCCTAAGATAGACGTCACTGGCGCCGAGGTTGGTACCGTAGCCCACGGATCCTGAAAGAGTCAAATATATGAAGAAATCATGAAAGCTTTAACTCCAAAGAAAAAGGGCTGTCAGCAATGCCGAAAGCCACTTAAAAAACTGCTGTACCGCTGGCAGCTATGCTTACACGGAAAACTTATCTCTGCCTGCATGTTATATTCTATTTCTTCCATTCGGACTTTAATATGGAATACAGGCATTCATCTCTCCACCTGTCTCCTACGAACATGGTTTCCCGGAAGACTCCTTCCCTTCTCAAGCCTGCCTTTTCCATCATTTTTACAGCCGCCGCATTTCTTGCATCGCAGCCGGACTCCAGCCTGTGGGCCTTGGTATTGCTGAAAGCATATTTTATGATATTCTTGAGGGCCTCTGTGCCATATCCCCGGCCCTGATATTTGGAACCGATCATGATACTGACTCCTGCTATCTCACCTTGCTTATACATACCGTAAAAAGTTACATGCCCTATTATCTCCAGGCTCGGTCTCAGCACCACCGGTATGTGCTCAGCAAATCCGTCTCTTTGAGTCTGCTGTTCAACACTATTGGCAACAAACTGTCTGACTGCCTTTTCATCCAAAGGCTCCTCATCCAGATACCTCCACACCGCCGGGTCTGATGTATACTTCAACACATCCTTCCAATCACTGAGTTTATAGGTTCCCAACAGAATCTTTTCCGATTCAAGCCACTTCATAAACTTCATCAACTCCACACTCTTCATATTATAGGTGCCGGAAAATCACCTAATCCGGACATATATTTATATAGTATGAAAATGCCCTGCCAATGTGTGCCGAAGTTGCATCTGAAGGGTTTTATTGAGCGCCTGATATATCACAGGCATTTTCCCGTAATTTCATAATATACATATAATAATACCCTTATCCGGGAGTGAGATTTTTGGTTAATCCGAGTGCAACTAAAGCGGAAAGATGGATACTTCTCGGCATACCTGTACTGATTGTTGCCGGAAGCCTTATGCATTTCATATATGATTGGACAGGGAAACTTACTGTTATCGGCATCTTTGCACCGGTTAACGAGAGTATATGGGAGCATCTAAAACTTACCTTCTGGCCTATGGTACTTTGGTGGTTCCTTTGGTACTTTATCAATGGTAAGAAATTTGGTGTAGCCTTGGAAAAATGGATTACTGCTGCGGCAGGGGCCATCGTAGCTAGTCCTCTAGTTATCTTAGCCTTCTACTATACCTATACCGGAGCCTTCGGGATTGAATCCCTGGTTCTGGATATCTTCTCCATGATTTTAGGGATTACTCTTGGACAATGTTTGGGCCTGCATATCTACAAATACTCCAGCTTTGGCCGGACTGCTGTCTATACAGCGATTTTTATTTTCGCCATAATGGCAGTTGCTTTCACTGTGTTCACTTTCCTTCCACCGCATATTCCTCTTTTTTGGGACTCGCCTACCGGTGCCTATGGCATCCAATATAGCTGCGAAAATTTACATTCTAATTTATCGCCTTCGAAAAATCGGTGAAGATTCGATATTTTCTTAGGCGAATAGTAACGGTCTAAATTTCCGCATCTTTAGTTCTATGGCTCCACCGGATTCAATTAACCGGCGGAGCCGTAAATATTTCAGTATGGAATTATAAAGGCAGTCTCCTCCGGGTTTACGCGGTTGTTCTTATCGATGAAAAGCCTCACCCTCTCACCTCTGTCATTTGTACCCACAACTACTCTCATGCTGCCGCTTTTAAAACCGGCAGGTACCTGGTTAACCTCTTCGGCTCCGGCACCTCCTGTGGTAGTATCATAAATTCTCTCTATATTCGTGATATGAAACCTGTTGGATATTTCATTTACCTTCCTCTCCGTCAAAACCCCGTCATTGATTCCGAAATCTGCCCTGCTGTAGCAGCCGCCTGTTGAAAAGATGATGGCAGCAGATACAAAAAATATAAGAAACAAAGAAAGTAATCTGAGTTTTTTCATGGACAAGCTCCTCCTTTGAATGATGTCTTTTACAGCCAAACAACTTACTTTTATATTGTTCTCAAATTTCTATATTTCTTTCCTGTATTTCTGCTATTAAAACGAGTTATATAAAAAGCGGCTGGCCTTGACCAGTCGCTTTACTCCATACCTTCTTCTTTTTCCCTCAGGACGTCACCGGCACTGATTGCCATGTGTCATTGCTACTATATACTTCTCCATGTTTTTTCTCATTAATATATATCCGAAAACTCAATTTTAATCTTCTCAATATTATTTTGTTCCTTGCCGTTATAAATAAGCTTGTCTTGATAATCCGTATCCTCCTGATCACTCAAGATACTTTCAGGAAGTATGACTACAAACTCAGAACCTTTGCCTGGTTCCGACATTACTGATACCGAACCTTTATGCAGCTCAACCAGAAGCTTTACCAGGAACAAACCAATACCGCTTCCTTCTCTTCTTCTTGCAAAGGATTTGTCTACCTGCTTAAAGCGCTCAAATATAACCTTCTGTTCCTCAGAGCTTATTCCGATGCCGCTGTCCCTTACAGATATGATGACATTATTATTCTTCTCCCTCATGCTGACAAATATATTCCCTCCAGGAGGTGTAAACTTTACAGCGTTGGAAAGAAGATTCAACATAATCCTCTCAACCATATCCACATCACAAGCCATAATCCTTTCCTCAATTTCGGTATCGAAGAGGAATTCTATATTTCTTTCCTTAATATAGTTTGCAACATACAAGGAAATCTCTTCTACCACATTTACAATATTGCAGTTCTTCATATGCACATCATAGAAGGCAGCACCTATTTTGCTTGAATCTATCAAATTGTTCACCAGCCTTAGCAGGCGGTAGCTGTTTTGCTTTATCATCTCCGATATCTTTTCAATATCTACTTTTGAATCCCTTTGTGCATCACTTTCTCTAAGGCTGGACATTAACTGAACGGAAGAAAGGATTATATTCAGGGGAGTCCTTAACTCGTGAGAGACATTTGCAAAAAATTCATTCTTCATATTATCATTTTTAGTCTCAAGCTGTTGTATTCTATTAAAGGCATTTATCAAGTCCCCTATTTCGTCATTTGATATAATAGGTATGTCCTTTCTCTCTTTAATGCTGCCTCCTTGTCCAATAGCCATCAGATTGTCCGCTACATGGGTTATATCGGAGGATATTGATTTTGAAAAATAATAGATCACCAGTATATTCACTATCACAAGGATAATTAAAGCCACTGCAAAAGCCTCAACGGTCTCTTTGGATTCCACCTCAAAATACACACCGACAGTCCAAGTTTCGCCACTTACATCTATCTTCTTGATAACTCCCTGGGTTTCTTTTGTGTACCCATAAACTCTGTAACCATCTTCAGGATTATTTATAAAATAAATAAAATATGGAGTCAGCTTGCTTTCATCCGATGTTATAACCCTGCCGCCGGCCAAAGCCGCAAAATATGTAGTTTCAATACCATCAAGTCTTACATTCTTCAAAATTTCAGAAAGACTTGTCCAATCATTGATTTTACCTGCATTATTCAAACTCTCTTCGAGCTTATATTTATAGGTGTCCTGTAATATATCCCCCTTTTCATCAATGAGCCTGGAATATCCAAGCATTGCAGTAATAATCACTGCTGTAATTACCATAGGAATAACCTGCACAAGCATCTTTGTTCCTATATTGACCCTGGCTCCTTCAGGTTCATCGTCAATATATGTATCATAAAGAATCTTGGTAAATATGTACCTGGAAAAGGTATATGCAACCACTGAGGAAAGAAAACAAAAGCAAAATACAAGGCAGAGAAGCTTCCCAATGAGGACAAAAGGTGCGGCGACCAGCATATGCCCGATTATTCCTATCAGCACTGCAATGAATGTAGGCAGGAATATCTGATAGAGATAGATTATATACGGCAGATTCATGCACTTCTTTCTTATTCTCCTGAGCTTTTCAATATCTTCTTCCCGTCCAGTCGATAACATTTTATATTCATCAATACCTTTAAAAAGAAACCGTAGGGTAACACTACTGGCAATCAGTGCCACCACGGTGCCAGCAATAAACTGTATATCATAGCTGAAGTTCACAGAATTTGATCCTTCACGTATTTTATCGGCATAGCACATTAAAACAGGTATCAACTTGTAAAGGGCGGCTATGGCAAGCAGAATTGCTGCATTGTAAACTAAAATAATACAAGCCAAGCTATTTCTAGATATATATCGGTCAACCCGGCTGGCCAAGCATTTCCTTAATATATTTTTAAAGCTGCGAATAATTCGAGTCTGCATATTCCTTCCCCCATATTCCTTCCAAAGAGGACGTAACTATTATCTCATAACTCCATTATATCCATTGGTTCATGCCGTTTTTGTCGAATTGTATACTATATGGCAAATAATATAGAAAAAAAAGTACCATACGTGCTGTGTTTACACGAATGGCATATCAAGCTGTGCTGCAAACATTAAAAAGCTTCTTGAAGGTAATTATCCCTACAGGCCTTACTTTCCTTATGTCAGCAGGTATATAATGCACCAGGCTGTATGATACAAATTGATAAAAAAGTATAATATCATGCAGGTGGTTATTATGGTATTCAGTATCAGAATATGCTTCTCTACAGATGAACTGATGCCTAAGTATGCCAGTATCAGCAGAAGCAGCGTTATTCCAAATTTTATAAAAGTACCAATGATGCTTTCGTCTGCTATTCCAGATGTGAACGCATTTGCCCTCTCATAGACGCCTGTACAAAAAAGCATCAGTGTAAATAGTATGTCTGATGCATTCAATATAAACAGTGCAATAAATTTTCTCTTTATAATCTGCATATCCGAGGATATCAGGAAATATATAAAAGACAAGCTAACACCTCCGGTTGGGAGTATTGCCACATCTCTTAACTTCTAACCATAAAAAAGATAAAGGGCTGCAGATTTGTATAATTTTATACATCATTGCACCCCTATTTAACCTGTGATATTCTACTTGATTACAAATTTCCTGCCATCCTGTTTGCACAGCTGCAGTGCCAGGTATCTTCCATGCATAGCCCCTGTCGGAAGCCCGCCTCCCGGCTGGACCCATTGTCCCACCATATGAAAATTACTTAGTCCCGGTAAGGTTTTCTTTATTTTCATACTAAAATTTTTTACAGTAGGTATGAAACCTTCAAAGCTTCCTCTCCAGTTATTTGTGTATCTTACAAAGGTATGAGGGGTAGCTGCATCCCACACCTCAACCTTGTCCTTGATGGCGCCAAACTTCTTTTCAAGCCTGTCTATAAACTCATGAACAATCCGTTCCTTCTCAAGAACATATTTCTGAGGGTCTTCCTCCCTGAGTTTAACCCAGTATTCGTAATCCGCATTAAAGAAGGTGGTAGCAACAGTTTTGCCCTCCGGTGCCAGTGTCGGGTCAAAATTGTATATCTTGATACC
>JAUZPH010000241.1 GCA_030706065.1 Bacillota bacterium
GAAGAGAGGAATCTGTTTGCAAGATTGGTAAGCGCTGAAGCAGCCGGGGAAAGTTATGAAGGGAAACTGGCAGTGGCAACAGTAGTAATAAACAGGGTTGGCAGCGGTATATTTCCAGGCAGTATCACTCAGGTTATAATGGGACAAGAAGGAGGAGCCTATCAGTTTTCTCCGGTATTGGACGGAAGAATAAATGATCCGCCCACTGCTGATGCATTGAAAGCAGTGGATCAGGTTCTTGGAGGCTACAGAAGCTTTTCATCAAAAATAATGTGGTTCTTAAATCCCCAGAAGTCCACCAGCGGCTGGATAATCAATAATAAAGCCTATTTTACAAGCATAGGCAATCACGACTTTTATTTCTAAAAGATAGGCAAGTTGCACACTCAATATTCAGAATGTATAACTTGCCTTAAACAATACCTATTCATTTTTTCCGGCATTAGCAATTTCTATCCAGATTATCACTCTAATCATTCAATTTCGTCTCTTCCGTACCGTCAGGCTTCATTTTGTGAATTGGCCCCCCGTTGGTTTCCCTGTAGAATATAGAACCCCCAGCCGTACTTAACATTCGAATTTCGGAATAAGTCAAACTTGTATTTTCTGTCCCGTCAAGCTTTACCCTGTATAACCTGCCATCACTAAGGCATATGTAATATATCCATCCATTATATAAGATAAAACTTCTCACTCTGTTCACTGTTACTTCTATCTTCTCCTGAGTATTCATGTCCATACGTACAAGTTTCTTATCTTGGGCATCTACGTAGTAAAGAAACTTTTCCTCCACACCTATGCCGAATATAAAAAGATTATCCCTGAATATCGCTGTTTTCTTTCCGCTTTTAATATCCACCTTACTTATCTCAACAGATGAGCTTTTCCCCGCAAGAATATCTGTGCTATTCCCTTCTGACTTGGCAACATAGATGTTATCCATGTCGATATTGAGTACAAGAGAATTTTCAGTATCCATAATCACAGTCCAGTCCGACTCATCAGTTTTCATCCTGTATAACACCCCTGCATTCACAAAATAGGCCTCATCATTTATTACCGTTTCCAAATAAGATTTGCTTAAGCCTTTTCCAAACTGTACCTGCTGTTTACCGTCAACCTTTATCTTACACATTGTTGTACTATTATCTGAACCTACCTTATTGCAATATATAAAATCGTCAACCACATTGATATCTTGAAATCTGCCATCGGCAAGCTTAACACTATTTCCTCCATCTATACTGATTTTATATAGCCCATTTTCCGAACTGTAGTATATCCACTTCCCCTGCTCTGCTGCAATGCCACCATTTCTTAAATTTTCAAAATTATTGCCGAAGATGTTAACATCAGTATTAACATTAGTATTCGGTCTTTTATTGTAATGTAAAAAAGACACTGACAGTACAGATATCAAACTAATAGTAAGAATAAGATATTTAGCTTTGAACTTGAATCTATTCATTCTGCAAGGCCTTTCAGCATTGTTCTCGTTCTCCACCGGCAGCCCTGTTACTGCCCCTTCTCCATTACTTTGAATATTGCCATCCTCTGCAGCAGTACTATCTCCACTGTTAATTGGATGTCCACGGGCTCTGCAGAACCTCTCATTATCTTGAACCTCTTTATCACAATTGATGCAATGTGACATAATGATTCCTCCCATTTAAATCTACCTGTATTACTTCGAACAGAAACAAGATTATACCTTCTAAACCATTTTTACATTTTAATTTTAACATATGCTGGAATCAACAGTAAACAAAATGTGTCGTCAGTACAATTGACGACACTTTTCGAATTTTAATTCTGTCCAGCTGTTTTAGTCATTTCAATGGATATTGAAAATATTGCGTTTGTGCCGTCTGCATAGCTTTGAGCATATCTGTAGGTGAACTGCCCCCATTCCATAAGCTGTCCGGCACTGACCAACTCGTTATAAATTGTCTTCGGGTCGGTAGTCTTGGTAGAATATTTCTGAATCCCCACTTTCGTTATGCTGTACTTTGCAGTAGTCGGCCCCATATTATATGTGTCTTCCCAATTCTGCATACCCAAAAGTTGTTTTTGTGCATCATCAACAGAGATCACGCCTACAGCCACTTCAGTAAGCAAATTGACGAAAGTATTGACATTCTTTGTTATACCATAGGCATCAATGCTTGCGTAGGGATAGGAATTTATTGCATCCGTCAAGATCTGGTTGAATTTAAAAACTGCTTCAGATTTAGTAGCCGGAGCGGCAGTACTTGTGCCGGTATTACCTGCTGAGGTTGAATCCGTTGTCTTTGCAGGAGCCTTATCAGTAGTGA
Source organism: Bacillota bacterium (assembly GCA_030706065.1). GTDB lineage: Bacteria > Bacillota > Clostridia > Clostridiales > Clostridiaceae > JAEZDX01. The sequence continues at coordinate 2,316 of JAUZPH010000241.1, forward strand.
CTTTTGTGCAGCTAGAGATGACTACACTCAAGTTCTCATTCAGGAAATTATAGTCCCCACCGATACCGGCATCTGTCCATACCCCTATTATTCTGTTGCCAAGGGCAAGAACTACAATGAATTTCTCCGCAGAACCATTCTTTGTCACTGCAGCAGTTAATACGAGAACCTGACTACCAAGATATTTGGAAAAGTCGAGATTTGTTTCATTTTTAGATCTTTCATTTCTATCTTTAAGCATTTCGCCTATCTTTTTACCGTTCTTTACAGTACTATAGCTTTCGGGCAGAGTAATGATTGCCTGGGCTACACCGGTTGGCCTTATATCATAATTATTTTGTTTTAAGTAGTTTAGAACTGCATCGGGGCTCAGCTTCAGATCTTCCGAATACTGCTTATCATCCGTATTATTTTGACTGGAATTATTCTCTACAGCTTTGCTGTAGCTAAACGCCGGAATGCCACGAGTGTCCTCCGCTTTTTCAAATAATGTATAACTGACTTGATTATCTTCTTCCGTCCTTCCAATTCTGGTAAAGTATAAAGGGTCATTTGCCTTATATAATATCTTGTTTGCCTGCAGAGCATAGTAGATTGCCTCTATTCTGCTGCCGTCATAATTTAAGTCTTTTATAGTATCTGCCCTGGCATTGGAGCTGCCGTTATTATTCAAATCTTTTATAGTATCTGCACTGATATCGGATTTGCTGGTTTTAAAAATGATAATCCTTATGCTGTCCTTCACGCCATTCTTTGTATTCTCAACAAACTTATCAAGCTTCTCTGTATTATATACCTTGTTTTCTACACTGTTATCTTTATCAGTGTCAACCACCATGACTACCGTTCCATCTTTTATAGCCTGCTGTAAATCTACGGTTTTGGCATCTATAGCTGCCTTTGTCCTGGCAGGTTCTTTCGTAGCCTCAGATGTTGCAATGCCTGCGCCGCTTTTTTGTGAGACGCCCTTAAAGTGACTTACCATTACCGGTACTGCTATGAGAACTAAAATTACAGCAGCAATCTCCAGTATGTCCTTAATATGAAAGCCGGTAACTATCTTTCCAACTTTATCAAGAAATCCGGGGACAGCCTTCCTCCTCTGCTTTTCCATAGTTTTCTCTACATTCGCCAGTACAGCCTCGTAATTGTATTCACTACACATATATTCTGCAGCCTTGTCCTTCAATGACTCGCCTATTAAGCTATCTATACTCATATAACGCACCTCCATCTGAATCACGAGATATTACTCCAAAATCCTCCCGAAGGGATTTCTCCAGCATTTTTCTTGCCCGAAAAAGGCGGGTCTTTACATTACTTTCCGATTCCTTTATAATATCCGCGATTTCTTTTACACTGAAATTATTATAGTAATACAAAATCACTACTAAGGTATACTTTGTGGGTAGAGAATAAATTGCTTTGAGGAGTTTTTCTTTTGTATCATTTGCAAGTATTATATCTTCAGGTGTAAATCCGCCGGTATTTACCTCAAAGCCCGATTCAACATACTGGTCCAGAGACGAAGTGTTCATTTTCCGCTGCTTTCTCAATATCTGAAAACACTGGTTTACCGTTATTTTGTAAAGCCAGCCCTCAAATAGTGTCGGGTCCGACAGCTTTTTTATTTTCTGGCAAACCTGAAGGAAAGTCTCCTGTACAACCTCCTCAACATGTTGATTGTCCTTCAGTATGAGGAATGCAGTGCGGGCTACTTTATCTCTGTGGTTATTAAACAAGCTTCTGAAAGCCGGCCTATCACCATTTTTAACTTTTTCGATCAGCTCTATGTCAACCAATTTTCTCTTCCCTCCTAACAAAATCCGCGTAATTTTGTTTTACATCTAATACGATGCAGTTTTCTAATATTCGGTTACAATGTTTTCTATATATTTTTTAATCTCTTCCAATTACTCATCTCATTTGGCAATTTCTTGTCCAATGCACTGTATGCTTTTCAATTTATATTCTAACATATCTGTAGATTTGTGGAAACATAGAATGCAAATTTTGTAATAGCTTGTATTGGAAGTAAGCCTCTGAAAAGAAAACGTATAAAAAACGGAGCACTCCTTGAGTGCCCCGTTTGGTCATTATCTGTTAAATTGATGGCATTTCGCATTTTTTACATTGCAGCATATTCATGAGTTGCGCCGGCAGCAGTTAGAAATTTACTTCTACATTTTCTCTCTCAGTATCATCCGCTGCAAAATAGGGTGCCTCCTTGAAATCAAAGAGCAAGGCGATGGTATTGGATGGAAAACCCTGTACCCTATTGTTGTACAGCATTACCGTATCGCTGTAAAATTGTCTGGAATACCCTATCTTGTTTTCCGTCTCAACCAGTTGATTCTGCAGGCTTATATAGCTTTCATTAGCTTTGAGATTCGGGTACCTTTCCACTACCACTGCCAGCCTGCCTAAAAGCTCTGTCAGTTCCCCATTCGCCTTCAGCGCCTCCTGCGGGCTTGAGGCTTTCATAAAGCTGTTCCGTGCCTCAACTACCTTGGTCAAGGTTTCTCCCTCATATCTGGCGTACCCTTTTACTGTATTTACAAGGTTTGGTATAAGATCGAATCTCCTCTTGAGCTGCACGTCAATCTGCGACCAGGAATCCTTCACCTTGTTTCTCCACGATACGAGGTCGTTATAAACATATACTAAATATATTATAAGCAAGACTACTGCACCTAAAATTAAATATCCCATAACGTTATGCTCCTTTCATACTTAAAATCCTCCGAAGCCTCCACCGCCGTCTCCGCCCCCCCCGAAGCTTCCTCCTCCGCTGAAGCCCCCTCCGTTTCCTCCTGAGGAAGAATCCTGGGAACCGGCCACTGATATTGCAGAGTCCGTTATCTCGGTAAAGACTGCTGACATATCCTCAAACTGTGTGAATATATCATTATGACCATGCAACATATCCGAGATATAAAGGTAGGTCAGCATGTTCATGTCCGTGTTGCTGTACATATCCTCACTGGGAATGATAATCCTGAGCTGATCCAGTACCCTCCTTGCGATATCAAGAGAAATTGCATAAACAAGATAGTGCTCCCACAGCACCAGGGATGGAACCTCCGCCTCCTTTATATTGCCAAAGTCTTTTAGAAAGTTCCTGAAACCCTTCCATCTTGCATATTGATCCGAGCCATACCTGGTATGTTTTGTAAAAGAAAGGGATACTATGTATAATCCGATAATGGTTCCGCCAAAGAGGAAGACTCCATTGGGACTCATGCCTGTTATGTAAGCTGTACAAATTGCCAGCAGTATTACAAAAACTATGGCTATTGCGATTCGAACTGTTCCCATTCTGCCCGAATCATCCCAAAAGCCGAAATCCAGTGAATCCTCTTTTGCAGTCTGCATCCACCTGTCATATTTTTCTCTGAAGCGCCGGGCCTCTGCTCCCCTTCTTATTGAATTCCTCATTGCATTAAAAGTAAAAGTATTTCCATCACCAAAGTCCTCCAGAAGCCAATTCAGAAGAAATTCTTCGTGGGGTAAAAGCTTATCCTTCCTGTTGTTCAACCTGGTGATACCATAATCCCTTTCACGTTTTTTACCGAAGAAGCCTTTTTTCTCGCTATTTATTGCATCCATCTTAAGATGCCTCTTCCGTATCAGATTCATCAACGTGGCAGTTATATCCCTGTGAGATACGTTTCTGTAGTACAGCATACTCATAACCGCAGGAGTGTAATCACCGGGAAGTTCCCTGTAATACTTGCCGTCAA
>JAUZPH010000242.1 GCA_030706065.1 Bacillota bacterium
GCCGGTTTCAGCTCCTCCCAGGGTAGCTCACAAACAAACCTGCCGTCTATATCGGTACCGTTTTTTACTGCATTATAGAAGAAAAGGGTAGTCTGCCTGCTTAATCCCCAGGCGGCGCTTACATAACCGGAGCAGTCATTTCCGTACAACACCTTGCTGCCGCTAATTTTATTCAGGAAGTCCTCCGGGTTTTTTGCCTGATACATGCCCATGCTGTATGGTATTCCGGTGTAGGTTGTCCCTTTCTTAAATACAAAATTGCAATATTCCTCCGGGAGGTCATACTGGGGGGTCCATTTCACCTCGGCCATAGCTTTGGCCCTGTTTATAACGATTTCCCTTTCTTCGGCGGACATACCTTCCGGGACATCTTTAGCGGCGGTGCTACCGGAAGCATCACTGCTCTTGTAGGTTATGGACTGATTGTTAACAGAGAAGGGCAGGATATTCTGAAATCCCTCAGTGTTTTTAATGACACTGCCGCTGCCGGGACCTTGTGCAACAATAAATATGGCAAAGAGCAGTATAAAAATAACAAGAGCGCTGGAAAAACCAATACGCAGAAGTTTCTTTACAGCCTGTAATACCGAACTCATTTTGTACCCCCTTGTTCATTCATATATTATAGATATTTTCCTGCCGCTTGAAATATTACTAAACAAGGGGGTAATTATGGATTAAGTGCTTCAAAGGCCCTTAAAAGTCCGGTTAATCACAAATCCCAAGGCATAAAATATGAGCAAAAATGCCAGAAGAATTACTGAAACGCCTAACAGCCTTGATGCATATATTCCACCGGTTATCATCCTCAAGCCCTCTACTGAATAGGTCATCGGAAAAATCGGTGAAAGTATTCTGAAGAATCTGGGCGCGGTTTCTATTGGGAAAGTACCCCCGGACGAGGCCAACTGGAGAATGAACAATACAAAAATCATCGGTGTCGCTATAAAGCCGACAGCACGGGAGGCGCCGTACATTATGCTGAAAAAAACCACTGCTATGAACATGGTTCCAAGGAAGAAGAGGAGCATATTCGATGCCTCCAATCCAAGGCCGAGAACCAGCACCAGGCTGAGGATCAGAGCCTGCAGCATAACCAGAATGCAGCCTGCAGCGAAGGTACCGGTGTAGGTCTTCATGAACTTATACGGAATTGTCTTCGTCAGTCTTGCTGCAGTTATTACGAGGTTCATCAGCATGGCGCCCAGCCACAGGGAAAGAGATATAAAATATGGAGCCAGGCCTTCTCCGTAATACCTCACTCTATTTATGGATATATCTGAAAGAGTCAGAGGATTTGTTATAAAGCTTGAAATATCCTCTACGCTGAATTTCAGGCCGCTGTTTATCCTCTTATATCCGCTGCCGAGGCCGCTCATCAATTTTGCACTTCCGTCATTTACAAGGATAATGCCGCTGTTCAGGCTGGCGGCACCGTTATTTAAGGCAGTCAGCCCCGAATACAGGTCTCCGCATCTGTCCACGGCACTGCTTAATCCGTTTACCAGATCCGTATTTCCGGTTTTAATTTTGCCGGCGCCGTAAAGCAGCTGGTTGGCACCTGCAGCAGCATTGTTCTGAGCCACTGTCAAAGTTTCGGAAAGAGTGCTTATTCCACCTGAAAGCTCCACTGCACCGGCGTTTAAGGAAGCCATATTTGTGGACAGATCACCGGTACTGGCGGCTGCGCTCCTTAACTGTCCTTCGAGATTCTGACTGTCAAGACTGCCTGTAAGCTGGGCAACTATGGCTTTCGCACTGTCAATGTTGGCCTGGCCGCTGTAAGAAGCCAAAAGGGAGGAAACCTGGTCCAAGGCGCTTCGTATATTGCCGATGCCGTCGGCAGCACCGGTGAGGCTCTGGGATAGGTTTGCCTCGTTTAACTTCCCGGACAGGACTGATATTCCGTCGGACAGTGATTTTGCTCCCGCAGCCAGGGGTGCAGTATTGTTTGTGTTCTGTGAAAAGCTGTCCCTGAACTGAGTGAGGCCGGTGATGAGGGAATCAATGCCGCCGGAAAGCTGTGATTCTCCTGCGGCTGCCTGTCTAAGCCCGTCCTGCAGCGCCTTCGAACCGCCGGCGGCGGAGGCCAATTCTGCAGACAGCTGTTTGGATCCATTCACCAACTCCAGTGTTCCGCTGTGGAGGGATGCCGCCCCATTGCTGGCGTCGAAGACAGAGGCCTTAATATCATACAGGCTGCCGGCCAGTGCCCTGGTGGTTTCTGCCTGAATACTTGAGGCAACCTCCGACCTGATGGTTTCTGCTGCTCTTTCTGAAATTTGAGCAAATATGAAATTTTTCCCCATGTTGGCTTCATAGGTAATCACCGGCCGGACAGGGGGGCCATCTGTAGAAGCCGAGAGCTTCGCCGAAAAGTCCTCGGGAATAACTATATAAGCGTAATAATCAGCATTCCTGACACCTCTTTTAGCCTCTTCCAGGCTTGTAAACCTCCAGCCTACACTGCTGTTTTTCTTCAGGTTGTCTTCTATATTCTTTCCCAGATTATATTCGGTACCGTCTTTTACGACGGCTTTATCCAGATTTACAAAAGCCACCGGCACATTACTGAACCTCCCATAGGGGTTCCAGAAGGCGCATAGATATATGCCGGAATAAAGCACCGGCACAAATATAATGGCAGCAGCGGAGACTGCCAGTATCCTGAGCGGTGACATTTTCTTTCCTGTATCCTTGCTATTGCTCATATTTTTCCTCCTCTGTCAATATTCCTAATCAGCATTTCCATAGTGTCGAAACAATATTCATTATCTATATAATTTGTAGGTTTTACAATTATATGCAAATCTGAATAAGGTTTGAGAATACTTCGAATTTTGTTGAAGTTTGCCTTCTGTTATATATATAATGTTATCAGATGGCTAATAGATTTCCTGGACGTATGATTACAGATGCGGAAATTTAAATCTTAATAATTCTCCTGAGAAAATATCGAATCTTCACCTATTTTTCCGTATGTAAAATTTCATCCTATATCGCAACAATAAAATATCCAATCTTCACGGATTTTTATTGTTGCTAATCCAAAAAGAAATTTTACATACCAGGAGATAAATTCAATTATAAATTTCCGCAGCTATAATCTATACATTATTAAAAATGGCAGGCATAAACTATGGACTAGCTTGCATAAATATGATTTTGACCTGGAAATCCTTATAGTCTGAAGAAATGATGGAGATGTTGCTGTTATGGAAAAGGTTGCTTTATTAAAATGTACCGATTATGACGTGGATGCCATTGAAAAGAAGCTAAGGGAGGGCTTTGAGCTTTTAGGAGGAACTGCTTTCCTGAGAAGTCTCATACCGGCAAACAGCAGAGTTCTTCTGAAGCCTAACTTTCTTACCGTAATTGAAAAAGGCTCGCCGGTAATAACACATTATGCCGTATTTGAGGCTGTTGTAAGAATCGTAAAGGAGTATACGGACAATATAGCCTTTGGTGATTCCCCCGGTTCCGGAGATACAAGAAAGGCTGCGGAGAAATCCGGTCTTATGGAGGTGGCAGACAGGTATGGAGTGAAGTTTGCCGACTTCAATGATGAAGTGCACGTGGAGCTTGACAAGCCATTAATGTATAAATTCTGGAATGTTGCCAGGGCAGCTTATGAGGCTGATGTAGTCATTACACTGCCAAAGCTTAAAACTCATGCCATGATGTATTACACCGGAGCTGTCAAGAATCAGTTTGGCTGCGTGCCCGGCTCCAAAAAGGGAGAATGGCATACAAAGCTGCCGGATGCAGTGAATTTCAGCAAGATGCTTCTGGATTTGAATTCTGTTGTAAAGACAAGCTTCGCCATACTGGACGGCATCGTTGCCATGGAAGGTAACGGACCGAGGAATGGAACGCCGAGAAAGATGGATACCATTATCATGGGAAAATCTCTTACCGCAGTAGATTCCACTGCAGTAAGGCTTATCGGGTATGATAATGTTATGGCAGTACCTCTCCTGGAAGTTGCCCATGATACCGGATGGGGAGCAGTGCTCCCGGAGGAAATAGAAGTGCTTGGAGAAAAGATAGAGGATATGCGTTGTGAAGGGTTTAAACTTTCACGCAGTGCAAAGGTAGTGAATTTCATCACTCCTTCCCTGAATAAGCTTGCTGCTTCCCTGACAGCCCCGGACCCGGTAGTTAACGCCGAAAAGTGCATAAGCTGCAGGAAGTGCAATGAGGTATGTCCAGAAAGACCGAAAGTGATTTCCTTCGTGAACCGGAACGGGAAGGTTGTGCCAAAGTGGAACTACAGAAATTGTATAAGATGTTTCTGCTGCCAGGAACTCTGCCCTGTAGGCGCCATTGAAACAAGGGACAAGAAATTGAGCAGGATGCTGGGCATAATAAAATAGGACGAGGCAAATAGAATTGGAATGCCTGAAATTACTGTCAATGTGAATCAAAGTTATGCCATAAATATGGTTGAATAATCCGAAATTTATTACTAAGCCCAGGAAGGGAAGATTGTGTGAATTGATGAATAGCATAGAGGGGGAAAACACTGTGGCAGTTAGGGACATATTGTTGCTGGGAAATGAAAAGCTATACAAGGTGTGCAGGGAAATTTCTGAGGAAGAAATCGGCAGGGTGAAACAGGTAGCTCAGGATCTGCATGATACAATGATGGATTTCAGGCAAAAGTACGGGTTTGGAAGGGCAATTGCTGCTCCTCAGATTGATGAGCCCTTCAGGGTAATTTATATGAATTTTGGCGAAAATGTAATGCTGTTCGTAAATCCAAGACTTGAATTTACAAGGGACGATAAATTCGAGATGTGGGATGACTGTATGAGTTATCCGGGCCTTGAGGTTAAGCTGTCCAGGTACAAAAGGTGCACGGTATATTATAAGGATACGGAATGGAATGACTGCGTTTTGGAGGCCTCCGGAGATATGTCCGAACTGATACAGCATGAATATGACCACCTTGATGGAATACTGGCGGTACAGAGGGCAATAGACAAGCAGTCCTTCAGAATAAACAAGGAAAAGGCAGGTTGTTTTTGAAGATGGGGTTGCAGTGAGATTCAGGGCACTTATATTGATACACGTGTAGAATTACATGTGTATTTTTCTTTTGTTATTTTGACAATGTAAACGTATGTACCAAATGTAAAAATATGCTATAATTGAAGCAGGTGATATTACAGATGCGGAAATTTAAACCTTAATAATTCTCCGGAGAAAATATCGAATCTTCAACGATTTTTCGAAGGAGATAAATTCAATTATAAATTTCCGCATATATATTGGAACTAAATTTATAAAGTGTGAGGTGTAATCAGTGAAAACAGTAGTGGTCTACAAGTCAAAAACGGGCTTCACAAAGAAGTATGCAGAATGGATTGCAAAGGATTTATCTGCGGACCTTTTCGAGGCTTCAAAGTTCAAGGCAGACAGTCTGGTAAACTATGATACGGTGATTTTCGGAGGCAGCCTTCATGCTGCAGGTATCATAGGAGTGAAGCTGATAAAAAAGAACCTGGACAAATTGAAGGATAAGAAGGTGGTAGTATTTTCTACAGGAGCTTCACCGGCAAGGATGGAAGTACTTAATGAAGTGAAAAATAGAAACTTTACAGAAGGAGAGCAGAATATAATTAAGTTCTTCTACTTAAGGGGCGGTTTTGATTACAGCAAATTAAAGTCTGTGGATAAGGTTTTGATGACAATGATGAAGTGGAAGCTCAAAAGGAAAAAGAAAGAGACTTTAACGGCGGATGAGAGAGGAATGCTGGCAAGTTACAACAGGCCGGTAGATTTTACAAGAAAGAAATACACGGAGCAATTGATAAGTTATGTGAATTCCTGAAGAGAGAATAACAACAAAAGTAGATTTGGTAACGGAGGATAACGTTTATGACATCATATGAAAAGGAAAAGTTGAATATTACCAAAAATATATTCTTAAACAGCAGGGATATAAGGAGAACAGGTTCTGCAGCCCTTGACATAGCATATGTTGCCTGCGGAAGGCTGGATGGGTTCTATGAACTGAATCTGCAGCCCTGGGATTTTGCTGCGGGTA
>JAUZPH010000243.1 GCA_030706065.1 Bacillota bacterium
AGTGGAACCGGAATGGGGAACATTGATTAGTTCCTATTATCCGTTAAAGGACAGCAGCGGAACCGTTGTTGCCTTTGTCGGAGTAGATTATGATGCAACATCGGCATATGCAGGCCTTAAAAACATTCAGAGATTATCTGTTATAATACCGCTGCTGGCAGTAATAATCGCAGGAATAATATTGACTCTACTGATGAATTATATTACAAAGCCTATTCTTCGGGTGGCGGGATTGTCGCAGCGGGTAGCTGCCAATGACCTGGCGGTAGAAAAGCTTGAGGTCATAAGTAAAGATGAAATAGGCCTCCTGACATCATCCTTTAACAAGATGGTGGAAAATATACGGGCTATGTCAATGAGTATCAAGTCAACAGCACAGGGACTTGCCGGCTCCTCTCAATCCATTGCCGCCACAATTGAGGAGTTGAGTGCCTCAAGCGAGGAGATGTCAAGAAGCATCCAGGAGATTGCAGATGGAGCAGATCGTCAGCTTCAGGAGGGTGAAAGGGCCTATGAGGCAAACAAAGGCCTGGATGAAAAGCTTGAGGAAATTTCCACGAAGCTGGATATTTCTCTTGAAAATGCAAACAGCATGAAGGAAAAAAATATTCTTGGTACCAAGGCTGTAGAAGAACTTGGTGATAGCTTTAATAAATATATGGATTCTGCACAGGAGGTTTCTGCAAAAGTGGAAAAGCTGTCGGAACGATCCAGGTCTATTGAATCGATACTGGAGTCCATAAATTCTATAGCTGAACAGACAAACCTTCTCGCTCTGAATGCAGCCATCGAGGCCGCCAGAGCTGGAGAACAGGGCAGGGGTTTTGCTGTTGTGGCGGAGGAGGTAAGAAAACTTGCGGAAGAGTCTTCTTCGTCAACTAAAGAGATAAGAAAGATAATCGATGATATAGTACGGGAAGTTTCTGAAGTTGAACATGTACTGAGTACCTCAAGTAGCCTGATAGACGGTGTGAAAAACTCTGTTGAGGTTTCCGAAAGCTCCTTTATAAACATAAGCTCTTCTGTGGAAGTGACAATAAATCAGCTGCAGATGCTGAACAGAGACATGAAGGAAATAGGTGCTGCCAGGGATAAAGTGATTGGTGCAATAGAGAATATATCGGAAACACTGCACCAGTCGGTTTCCGCCACTGAGGAGATAAGTGCCTCCGCCCAGGAGCAATCTGCATCTACAGTAGAGATTTCCGCCAGCATTCAAGGCCTGGATGATATGGTACAGTCCCTTAATGAACTGGTGAGTAAATATAAGCTTTAATTGTAAAAGCAGGAGTATGACAAGTTAACAGCAGCACTTGGTGTACTCCTGTATAGTTTTGGGACAAGGCATCATTGAATTGTGGACAGAGATGTGATATAATAAATAATTGATAAGAAAATTCTGAGAAATGGGTCCTGAAAGGAGAAAGAAATGATTATTACCTTCTTAACCAGATAATTTAATTGAATACAGGGGACCTTAATGGTAATCCCGCGGTTAAGAACATCGGTAATAGCGTGAATAGAGTGAATACGCTGTGCTTTTGTGCAGTGTTTTTTTATACCTTTTTTTGATAATATTATGTTAAAGGGGCTATTGGTGAAGGAGTGTTCATTAATGGCCTTTTTTGCGCAGCGCCGCTTCTTAACTAGTACAAATACGGATTTACAACTATGTTTAATAAGGAGAGGTGATATTTATGACAGTACTGTTAAGCTGCAGAGGAATAAAAAAAGAATTTGGAGAAGTTGAAATATTAAAGGATATAAATATGGATATAGCCGCCGGCGACAGGGCAGGCCTGGTTGGAATCAATGGTGCCGGCAAGAGCACACTGGCAAATATTATTTTTGGAGATCTTACGGCTGATGCGGGAACCCTTCTATGGTACAAAAAGAATGTAAAAGTGGGATACCTCCATCAAGATGCAAATTACTCCCAGGCACTTTGGACGGGAATTTCCATGGAAGACAGTGAAGGAGGGTATGCTTCGGATTTTTATAAGATAACCAGCAGCCTCGGGATAGAGAGAGCAGTTTCGGCTGACAGAGCCGGTTCCGGATCTCTGAGCGGAGGGGAGAAGATGAAATTGGCTCTGGCAGACATATGGTCCCGGGAGCCGGATTTTCTCATACTGGATGAGCCAACCAACCATCTTGATTATCAAGGGGTGCAGTGGCTCATCACAGAACTTAAAAAGTATAAAGGAACAATTCTGCTGATATCTCACGACAGATATTTTCTTGATGAGAGTACAAATAGGATTGTGGAGATAAGCAAAGGGACTGCAGAAACCTATAACGGCAATTACAGCTTTTTTAAGAATGAAAAGCAGAGACGGTTTGAGGCTCAGCTGCATCAGTACAATATTCAGGAAAGTTACAAGGAAAAGATACAGGAAGAGATAGATACGCTGAAAAACTGGTCTGAAAAGGCCCACAGGGAATCCAGGGAGAAGGCAAGGGAAAAAGGGGGTTTCAAGGAATATTACAGAAAAAAGGCAAAGAAAAGGGATGTCCAGGTAAAATCAAAAATAAAGAGGCTTGAAAAGCTGGAATTTGAAGGGGTTGAGAAACCGGAGGAGGACAAGAAGATAAACTTCGATTTTTCCGATGCCAGACTGAAGGGCGCAAGAGTTCTTGAAGCATCGGATATAAGGAAGTCCTATGGGCAAAGAGTATTGTTCAAGGGAAGTTCCTTCTTTATTAAAAGGGGTGAACGGATAGGGATGGTGGGGCCTAACGGCTGCGGAAAGACAACACTGCTGAAAATACTTCTGAGGCAGGAAACCCTGGATGGAGGAGAGCTTTTCATAAGCAGATCCGTTGAGATTGGCTATCTGAGTCAGGAGACAGAAGAAATTGATGGTGAAACCACCGTGCTGGATTTCTTTGACTTAGAATCAAGAGAAGAGATGGGCAGGATAAGGACGCTGCTTGCCAACATGGGCTTCGATGAAAGGATGACCCGGCAGAAGCTAAAATCTCTGAGCCAGGGCGAAGTTACAAGGCTTAGAATGACAAAACTCATTGCAAAGGGCAATGAACTGCTCATACTGGATGAACCGCTGAACCATCTAGATATATACAGCAGGGAGAGACTGGAACAGTCACTGAAGGACTATAACGGTACAATAATCGTTGTATCCCATGATAGATATATGCTGGAAAACCTTTGTGACGGCCTCCTGGTCTTCGAGGGCGATAAGATAAGAAAAATCGTCGGCAGCCCAAAAGAGTACCTGTCAGGAGGACATGGAGGTGGAGTGCAGACAAAGTTTGAAACTGCAAGAGCCATTGAAAACGAGAGGCTGATAATTGAAAATGAAATCTCCTTTGTCCTGGGAGAGCTTTCGAAATATACTCCCGGGTCGCCGGAATATGGGGATATGGATTTGAAGTTTAAGGAATTAATAGAAAGAAGGAATTGCTTAAAGGATAAAAGAGAGGGAACGAAGCAAAACTATATATAGAAAATGGCCTGGCAGTGAGGCGGGAAAGGGTGCAGGAAGGATGAAGAATATCAAAAGCAGATTCGCAGGTGCTGGAGCTGTTATTTTTGAAATTATTGCAGCGGCAACCTTGATAATATGCGCTGCAGGTGGGAAAAGAAGAAATGTGTTTATGTCCTTTCTGGCTGCATTTTGCGCTCTGCTCCCCTTTACCGCTGCACAGATTGCAAAAATCAAGGATATAGTTATGCCTGAAAGTTTTACTCTCGTTTCTCTGCTGTTTGTAATTTCTGCTCAGTATTTTGGCGAAGTTCTCAGGTTCTACTACACTATATGGTGGTGGGACCTGCTGCTTCACGGGGTCTTTGGGCTGTATGCGGTAGTTGTCGGTGTTTATATTACCTGCGGTATCATAATAAAGGATGTGCGGAGTACGGATAAAAGGTTCTTTCTTTTTACAGTAATATTTGCATTCTGCTTTTCCATGGCCATTGGCCAGCTTTGGGAGCTCTTTGAATTTGTCGGTGATTATCTTTTCAAGAGCAATATGATGAAGGAAGGGCTTAAGGATACAATGACGGATTTACTGGCTTCCACAGTTACCGCTGCAGCCGGTTCGGTTGTCTATTATCTGAGGAAAAGAAAACAGGAATAGAAACTGTTGAAACCATTTCGTTTTCGTAAGAAACTTATTTTGTTGCTCATAAAAAATTTTGATATTGACATGCAATAAAGAAAAGGGTAAAATCATTTGTAATAATCAGTAAATTCCGTGAAGAGAAGAGTAGTAGATGCAGGAAGGCAGCTGATGCATTTTCCTGGTTATGAGTACTCAAAGCGAGTGAAGAATGGTGGGAGCTTCACAGGAAAGTTATCTATGAAAGACACCTCGGAGAAGTTTAATAAACCGGCTTCCACCGTTAAAGGGACAGAGTTAATCTTTATTTTGTATAGATTAAGCAGGATGGCACCGTGAGCATGACCTCACTCCTACACCGGGAGTGGGGTTTTTTATTTTATTATCATATCCTTCTTTCTATACTATTGATAAGGATCAATTAGGATGGTACCGCGGAATTTAGCTTCGCTCCTACTGGGAGCGGAGCTTTTTTAATTTACACAGTGAGGGAGGAAAATAAAATGAAGAGGACATTGATCAGCAGCCTTGGGGAATGCATTAACGAAAAAGTATCAATCAAAGGATGGGTTCACAGAATCAGAGCCTTGAAGAGTGTAACCTTTATAGTATTAAGGGACAGGAGCGGAATGGTTCAATGCGTAATGGATAAGAGTTTTGACCTTGGGGGGATAAGGAATGAAGCTGTTGTGGAGGTGGAAGGAACAGTACAGGAAGGAAAAAACTCGCTTCACAATTATGAATTAATAGGTGAAGTTTTTAAGATTTTAAGTGAAGTAAAAGAAGAGCTTCCCATTGAGATCAATAAGGAAAACCTTGAGGCTTCACTGGAGACTATTCTTAATAACCGCGTGCTGAGCCTGAGAAATCAGAAGAAAAATGCCATATTCAGAGTTCAGCACATAATTGTGGAGGGCTTTAGAGAATACCTCTCAAGAGAAGGCTTTATAGAAATTTTTACTCCCAAGATTGTGGCGGAGGGAGCCGAGGGTGGAACAGCCCTTTTCAAGCTGGACTATTTTGGAAGAGACGCCTACCTTGCGCAGAGCCCTCAGTTTTACAAGCAGATGATGGTGGCAGCAGGCTATGAAAGGGTCTTCGAGATAGGGAACTTTTTCAGGGCCGAGGAGCACGATACAAGCAGGCACCTGAACCAGTTTACGAGCATGGACCTGGAGATGGCCTTTATTGAAGATGAAAAGGACGTCATGGATATAGAGGAAGCACTGCTAAAATATATCCTCGTTAAATTGGAGACGGAAGGGGCACAACATTTTACGCTGCTAGAGGCGGAGCTCCCTCAAATATCAGCTCCGATACCCCGGATTGATTTCTCTGAAGCAGTGAAAATTCTAGGTGAAAGGTACAACAAGGTAATTGAAGACATAGACCTGGATCCTGAGGGAGAGAAGCTCATAAGCAGGTATGCAAAAGAAGAGCTTGACTCGGATTTTATCTTCGTCACAAATTACAGCAGGGACAAGAGGCCTATGTACACGATGCCCAAGGGGGAGAGCGGCACCAAATCCTTTGACTTAATCTTCAGAGGAATGGAGATAACCTCCGGCGGACAGAGGATACACAATTACGATATGCTGGTGGAAAACTTCATAAGGAAGGGCCTGAACCCCGGTGACTTCCAGAACTATGTGGAAGTATTTAAGTATGGGGTACCGCCCCACGGAGGTCTGGCCATTGGACTTGAAAGGCTGTTAGCCCTGCTTCTTGGCATAAATAATGTAAGGGAAACCTCACTTTTCCCAAGAGACAAAAACAGGTTGACACCTTAGTAAAGCAAGTAACAGTTGCCAAATGCAGATAAGAGGCCAATAAGCTTTATTAAAAATAACAATTGTCCATTGTCAATTATATTAACATCTTCGTTTTAGAAAGATTTAACAGAATTCTCACCGGGTATATCTGTATAGGAGTACTGAAATTACTCCTTCAGATAG
>JAUZPH010000244.1 GCA_030706065.1 Bacillota bacterium
CAGATGAGGAGCATCATCCACCATAATAAAAAACTGGCTTCCGGCAGAATTGGGATTCATTGCCCTAGCCATTGAAAGTACACCTTTCACATGTTTCACATTGTTTTCAACGCCATTGGCTCTGAATTCCCCTCTTATGCCATAGCCCGGGCCTCCGGTTCCGTTCCCTTCCGGGTCCCCGCCCTGAATCATGAAACCGGGAATTACCCTATGGAAAATAAGTCCGTTGTAAAAGCCTTTATTGCAGAGGCTTACAAAATTTTTCACAGTATTTGGTGCTGTATCAAGGTACAGTTCCGCCTTCATTTCTCCTCCGTCTCTCGTCTTTATAGTAGCAGTTGGATTCATATAAAGCTCTCCTTTCAAGTATATTAAAAATTCATTAACCTGGAAATATCAAAACCGGCGGCATACAGCATGACAAGGCTGTATATTGCATGCTGCAGGCTCCATATGGTAATATCCCCAGTTTTTTCATAAATTAATACCGGTAATCCTAAAATTATTATTTGCAGGAGAATCACTCCAGGATTGTTTACCGGCAGAAAATTGCAATATGTATGCCAAAACAGAGTGTACATTAAAAGTATACCTACTGCTGTTGCCAGGTATCCGGAAACTTTTATCCTGCATCCTGCAAGGTCATATACATTTGCCCAAATCAAAGGCTCCAGTACACCGTTTACTATTACAAAAACCAGGGTTCCGAGCAATACCTCCACAACATTATCGCTTCTTTTTTCAAAGTATAATATATACATGGCCGCTCCGGCAAAAGTAAATAAAACTGTTGCAATCAGTTCTTTCTTGACAGCGGCTGCCTGTACTCTGAAAAACGGAAACCTGATATGTATAATTCCTCTTAAGACCAGCCCACAAAACAGCCAGTATATTAGTACAGCTGCTAAGGACAGGTAACCTAGGTCAATCAATCCCCTTGCAGCCAGCGGGAAAATTATTGCTACTCCCCATCCAAGGAACTGCTTCAACCTGAAATTCTGTTTTATAGCATTTATATTAGAACCACCTGGCATCAGTTTCATCTCCCCCAAAATCTCATACAGTCATTATATATTATTTTTCATCTTTATGGAATATTTCTTTTTTCCATATTTTCATCACTGAAAAAATTCAAGGGCCATCCTGGTTGTCTATGTGGGATTATGAATTGATACAAACTCAAATTATTCCATTAATAATATAAGAGGTCAGGTCCCAACAACCGTAAGAACCTAACCCGCTTTTAAAGATCCAAAAGATTCTTTTTATAAGTGGAGTATATCTCCTTCAAGATCTTCATCTTCATATCCATCTCAATCTGAAGTTCCGACACCTTTTCATAATCCCCGGCATTCGACGCTTCCTTTATCCTTGTGAACAGGCTTTTATTCGTATATGTGTCCTTCATAAGGTATATCCTTAATGCATTGATGGTCATCCAGTTGGAAACGTCAAGGTCCAATGCCTTTTCCGGGCAGTGTACCATCCTGCAAGCTCTTATTTCATCCATTTGGTCATGAATAATTCTGCTATTTATCTCCGTTATCCACCTTCTCTCGGCGCCCAGACGGTAGCTTTCGATAAGCTTGTTGTCCAATACCCCTCCCGCTTTCAACACCTCAAGCTTCTCAGGATATTTATCAAAGGCGGACAAGTTTTCGTAAACTGTTGCCGGAGCCTTTCCAAAGTAGGCTTCCCTTTCCCCCTCCGTATAGTCCTCAAAGACATCCTCTTCGGATCTGTATGCCCTATCCTTTTCAAGATAACCTGCCTCATCTCCGGGATTTTTTGAGAGTTCGGCAAGGAGTTCATCCTCAGTTTTGCCATTCATAAGGGCATATTTGATACCGTCTATCATGGCAAGATATACTGTTGCAAGGCAGAGGTATGTGTTTGTAAAAGGATTTGGTGCTCTTAACTCAAATCTTGTCGCATAAGGGTTTGACAAATCCCTTATTAGCCCCATGAGAATTGTCCTGTTTCTTGAAGGCTCTTCAACGGTATGTCCTATCGATGTTACGATACATATCGGAGCCTCAAATCCAGGCTTCAATCTCCTTAGGGAGTCGTTGGTGGCGGATACGAATGGGTTAATTATTTCGTAGTTCTTCAGCACTCCCATCACCGAAGCATATCCGAATATACTTAAAAAGTGATGCTTGGTAGCTGTAAAGAGGTTTATTGTCCTTCCATTCTTCAGCTTTAAGGCCATTCCCACATGAGTGTGTTCACCGTTTCCCGCAACTCCTTCTATAGGCTTTGCAAGGAAGGTAACATCAAGCCCGTTCCTTCTGAACACTTCCTTTACCATTGTTCTTACCAGCAGTTCATTATCGGCGGCCTGAACAGCATCGGCATACTTCCAGTCTATCTCAAGCTGCTCCATGATATGAGTCAGGCTTCCGCTTTCTGTCAGTTTGGCTTTTACACCACCAACCTCCTTATGCCCCATTTCCGGCTCCAGGCCATACAATTCCATCATTTCCAGTACCTGCTCCAGTGCTGTCCTTACAGATCCTCTCGTCCTGGTCCAGTACTGTTCCTGAAGCACCTGTGAGGTTGATAGCTCCTCCACCTCGGCTCTGTCATTCGGTGTCTTTACCCAAAATTCAAGCTCAGTAGCAGAAGTTGCAACAACCTTGTCAATATCCCCGGCAGTTATTCCATAATCACTTAGAACCTCGGGATGTTCTTCCAGCATCTCCATAAGGGACTTTTCAAAGTATTCTATTGAACTCTTCAGGATATGCCTTGAATCTACAGCCTTTCCTTCATGTATCAGAAAACATGGAATTCTAAGGGTTCCTACCGGCCTTCCGGTCCCTTCATCAATATTTTCAAAGTTATAATCTACAAACCAGTTTACATTAGTGTCGGCAACCATGTCCAGTTTAGCATTATTGAGTGTAGCAATCCCCGGAAGAACAACGGAAGACCCGTCGGTCTGAACCGCTCCGCTTAAGAAGGTACTGATATCATCAAGAAATATCTTTATCGGAATCTTTTCATCAGTATCATTTCCCGACAGGTCGATACCTACCAGGGAAACAAATTTTATTTCACTATGGGAAGTAAGCAGCGTCTTTATGTCCTTCTCAAGATGCTTTTCTTTAGGAACAGTAAATAGCAAGTCCTTATACATAGATTAACCCCCTAATAAAAATTCCTTATTTTTTTAGTTTCTTTGTAATCAATTTAATTATACACTTACCCGGTAATAAATTTACCTTTTTACAAGAAAAAAGCCTGGCAAAATACCAGACTCTTTTGTTAATGTAATATTATACGCTGAATAATAAATCTTCATAGGTTGGGAATGGCCATACTTCCTTGTCAACCAGTGTCTCCAGTTTGTCAGCATCGGCTCTTAATGCACCCATCTTTTCAAACACATCAAATCTGTAGAAGGCAGCCTGTTCATAGGTATCTCCATGTAGAGATGCAGCCTTCTCCACTGATTCCTCAAGAACAGCTATATTCTTCTTTAAGGACGCTGTCAGTGCAGAAACTTCAGTAAGCAATTCTGCCTGGGCTGATACATCAGCATCAATTCCTGTAGCCTTGATAGTGTTTATTGAAGCTGCAAGGCTTGTTGCAAATTTGATAACTGCAGGAAGTATCTGTTTCTTTGCTATATTCAAAGCAGTCAATGCTTCAATATTTATAGTCTTTATATAGTGTTCCAGGGATATTTCATAACGGGACTGCATTTCAACTCTGCTCAGAACGCCATGCTTTTCCATAACCTTGAGGTTCTTTTCATCAATTAATGCCTTTATTGATTCTACAGTTGTCTTTATATTCGGAAGGCCTCTCTTTTCAGCTTCAGCCACCCATTCCTCTGAATATCCGTTTCCGTTGAATATTACTCTCTTGTGATTCTTGACTATTTCAAAAAGAATCTTCTGAACTTCTTCATTAACATCCGCTGCCTTTTCCAATCTGTCAGCTATTTCACTTAATGTCTCAGCTACGATAGTATTTAATGTAAAGTTTGCCTGAGCTATGGAAGAAGATGAAGGCACCATTCTGAATTCAAACTTGTTGCCTGTGAAAGCAAAAGGAGAAGTTCTGTTTCTGTCTGTAGCATCCTTGGGAAGAGCAGGTAATGTGGATACGCCTATCTTCATCAAGGAACCGCTCTTTGAGCTTGTAGCTCCGCCATTTTCAATCTGCTCCAATATATCCTGAAGCTGTTCTCCAAGGAATATGGATACTATTGCAGGTGGTGCTTCGTTGGCGCCCAGTCTATGATCATTTCCCGGGTTGGCTGCAGAAACCCTCAGCAGGTCTGCATATTCATCTACCGCCTTTATTACAGCAGTCAGGAATACCAGGAACTGTTCATTTTCATGTGGAGTATGTCCCGGCTCCAGAAGGTTAACCCCGTCATCAGTCCCCATGGACCAGTTGTTGTGCTTTCCGGAACCATTGATTCCTGCAAATGGCTTTTCATGAAGCAGACATACAAGCCCATGTCGTAAAGCTACCTTCTTCATTACTTCCATTGTAAGCTGGTTGTGATCGGTTGCTATATTTGTTGTAGTGAATATCGGTGCCAGTTCATGCTGTGCAGGAGCAACTTCATTATGCTTTGTCTTTGCCGATATGCCCAACTTCCAAAGCTCTTCATCAACCTCTTTCATGTAGGCTGATATTCTCTCCTTTAATGATCCGAAATAATGATCTTCAAGCTCCTGTCCCTTTGGAGGCTTTGCACCAAACAATGTTCTGCCTGTAAATATTAAATCCTTACGTAAGTCATATAACTTTTTATCTACTATAAAATATTCCTGTTCAGGTCCTACTGTAGTTATTACTCTGCTCGTAGTTGTATTTCCCAGTACCCTTAAAACACGAAGAGCCTGCTTTGACAGAGCTTCCATGGATCTTAAAAGAGGAGTCTTCTTGTCCAGAGCTTCTCCTGTGTAGGAACAAAATGCTGTCGGTATACAAAGTGATCCGTCTTTTATGAAGGCAGGCGATGTACAATCCCAAGCTGTATATCCTCTTGCTTCGAAGGTTGCTCTCAAGCCCCCGGAAGGGAATGATGAGGCATCCGGCTCACCCTTTATGAGCTCCTTCCCTGAGAATTCCAATATTACCTTTCCGTCACCGGTTGGAGATATAAAAGAGTCATGCTTCTCGGCTGTTATACCGGTCATAGGCTGGAACCAGTGTGTAAAGTGTGTAACTCCCTTTTCAATAGCCCAATCCTTCATAGCTCCTGCAACAACCTCTGCAACTGCAGGATCCAAAGCCAATCCTTCATCGATGGTCTTTTTCAAAGCCTTGTATGTGGCCTTTGGCAGTCTTTCCCTCATTACTGAATCATTGAATACATTTGATCCGAAAATCTCACCTAATTTGCTCATTAAGAACCCCCCTGTTCATATAAATTAACTATTCCATACGAATTTTTATTTCATAAATAAAATTATAAAATCTTTAGAAATATTATAGGCTATACATCGTTCAATTCTTGAAAACATAAATTCATTTTTCATAATTTAATATATTCTCAATAGTAAACGTTACATATTAGTATCGTATTAATTTTACTTCTTTCGACAAAGCTATAATTATTAATTTAATACCTGCTTTAAAAAAACTGCTTGTACATCTCTTTACTGTGTGGAATCTGACAGAAGTTTCACTACCTATAACCTGCTGACGAATTCCGCTCTCCTACATAACCTTTCTATATTTGTATCAAAAGAGAACCATCCGATAATTTTATTTTGTTCTCTTTTATGCTAAAATGAATTTATCTAAATAAAGATGCGGAAGATTATACCTTAAATGTTCGCCTGGGAAAATATCGAATCTTCACCGATTTTTCCGGATGTAAAATTTCATCGAATTAGAATTCAATTTAGAGGAAATTTTACATCCCGGACAAGTTAAAAATAAATTCCCGAATCTATAATACTTGTTCTTGGAGTGATACTATGAAAACTTACAATTTTAATAAAGAAGCGCCAGTAGGTTTCTTTGATTCAGGGGTAGGCGGCTTGAGTGTGCTTCAAGAAGCCG
>JAUZPH010000245.1 GCA_030706065.1 Bacillota bacterium
AGGATTCAATACAAGCCCCAAAACCCGGTGGTGCCCTCCTCCGGGTAATTTTTTTCGCTCCGGAAAATAAAAACCCTGTTGAAGCAGCGAAACTGCATCGGCAGGGTTTGTTAATTTAATGCTTGTTTTCTTTAAGACTGCAATCTTATATCCCATATCAGGAGAAGCTTACTATTGCTCCGCCTCGGATATAATTCAGTATCCCCATACTTCTTAAAATAAGGATTCCCTGATATGTGCCTATTACCTCTCCATCGACGGAATTTCCATTGCTGAGAGCCACGGTTATATTTACTCCCTGGTATATATCCTTGATTACCTCTGTTATATCCATTCTTCTTAAAGGAAATTCTTCATCTTCCATCATATCAAGGCCTTGATTAAGGCGGTTATCAACTCTCATCTCTCTTCTTGCTGTAGGATTAACTGCAGCTTTATCCACTTTACCAACCTGTTGTGCTGCCGCCGGCAGATTTCGTTCCGGCTCGCCGTTCAGCCTTATTTCCTCGTCATTGCCTGCAGGATCATCTTCATCCTGTATTTCTCCATTATCTGCTGAATCGGAGTTCAATGTTGAATGTGATTCATTATCCCTGTCCAATTCACTGTTTCCTGGGCCAGCCTGATTGGATGCATTTTCAGCTGATGCCTGCTGATTGTTTTTAGCCTGGGCATTTATATTAATATAATTCAACACAGATTGAACCGCTGATAGTATCAGTTCTGTCTTATCGTAATCGGGGTCATCCTGTGCAGGACTAATGGCACCTCTTCGCCTTCTTCCTCTTCTTCTGAGACGCTTTTTCTTTGGCTTACCGAGGAATCCCAGCAGTGCTGCTATTATGAGTATCGTCTTTAAATTCTTATTTTCGCCTCCATAGAGCATGATCATTAGCAGTGCATATGTGAGCATAAGCAGCCACCTCCTCTCCGGAGATTGTCACTGAGCTACCTGACAACCTTTCCGCAGTTTATAACCCTTTTAAAACCTTAGTATATGATCTGCTAAAAAGTTATAAAAGTGTCCTTATTATATATTATCGAAATTCGACAGAAAGGTTCTTCACCGTTTATATAATTTTACATATATATATCGGAAAATTCGATACTTATCCTTTCAACTTTATCATGCTTCAGGGGCTGTTCCGGTTCCCTTTTATCTTCCTTATAATCCAGGACCTTGTCCGGAAGCCGGATTATAAATTCACTGCCCTTTCCGTAAACACTCCTGAGTTTGATTGTACCTCCATGCATCTCTACAAGGGACTTTACAAGGGATAGCCCAATACCGCTACCTTCCCTCATCCTTGATATTGACTTATCTACCTGCACAAATCTTTCAAAGATATTGTCTTGCTTTTCAAGGGGTATACCAGTACCGGTATCCTTTACAGAAATCTCAATATTGTCCTCCTTAAGCTCCATTTTCACATCTATCCTTCCTCCCGCGCCTGTAAACTTTACGGAATTGGAAAGAAGGTTGAGTATAATTCTTTCGATTTTGTCGGGATCGCAGGCTATTACCCTCTCTTCTACTTCAGTGTCGAAGATGAGATCTATATTTTTGTTTTCAATATATTCTGCCACGGAAAGAGTAATGTCTTCCACAACCTTCACAATTTCATAGTTTCCCTCTAATATTTCGAAGTTCCCGGCATCCATCTTTGTTATATCTATAAGATTGCTTATAAGTCTTATGAGCCTGTAACAGTTTTGTTTTATGGTGCTCACATATTTATCTATCCGCAGGCTTCCCTCCGGATCTGGATTTTTTACTGAATATTCAATGAGCTGCTCGGCGCAAAATATGACGTTCAGAGGTGTCCGCAGCTCATGGGAAACGTTGGCAAAGAATTCTGTTCTGAGCTTCTCATACTGCATCTCCTCATTAGCCCGTACCAATTCCTCCGTCCTCCTCTTAACTTCATCTTCAAGGTGCCTTTTGGAACTTTCCAGTTCACTGTTCTTTTCCGCAATTGCCTTTTTATTGACAAACTCACTGGCATAGTGTGAATAGGTAATTCCTGAACCGATAATCGCCACCACTGTTACAAATAGTGAATTCAATATATTCCTGCTTAAGGCTACCATGTCATTTTGTAATATAACAAGCCCAATCAGGAACAAGGTGTAGGATATGATGTAAAATACCCCAAACTCCTTAATGTTCCATATCATCAAGGAGGAAATATAAAAGGTGGCTATTAAGTATTCATATATTTCACCGTGGATGAGCTGTGCATTTACAGACAGAAATATACACCATAACTCCACAAGTATTATTATGCTGTAACTTATAAACTGAAGCTGTTTGATATTTACTTCCCTGGATTTATGGCATTTTGCCAGTATTGCCGTGTACATAAACAAAACAGGAAGGAAGGCGATATATGATATACATATTCTCCTGTAGGCGGCACTCTGCTCCCACATCTCTCTGAATTGGTACATGTGAACAATAAACATTACAATCATTAGCAATATCAGTATGTTGCATATCTTATAAAGGCGGTTTATATTTCTCCGTACACTTTCCTCCTTGAATTCCTGCATGCAATCGTCAGGAATCTTGAAATTGGTACTGTTTATGACACTGGCCATCTCTTTCAACATTTTTCTAATATACCCAATCATTTAATCACCTACAAATCGATGAAATTCAATCTACTCTGATTATATATTCTATATGTTTACATTTTTCCCTGCTTGCTGGAATCAATATTTTTATTTTAAATTAAATAAAACCTCCCGTACCGGCAAATTTTATACACGGCACGAGAGGCTTTTCATCGTATCTAAGCCTATATATTATCGAGAATATCAGCCTTCAATTGTTACATTGCCTGCTCCGTCTGCGTCTACCGGAAGAACCCTTACCCTTCTTCCCGGCCACCAGTTCAGTTCTCCGACTTTAACCGCAATTGCCGGTACCACAAGACATCTTATGATAAAGGTGTCCAGCAGCAGGCCTACAACAGTAGTAAAGCCTATTTGAACAAGCATTGTTATAGGTGAAGCTACCATGGCTCCAAAGGTTCCTGCCATAATTATTCCGCAGGAGGTTATAATTCCCCCGGTGCTTGCCAATGCTCTGGCTGTTCCACCTGCAATATCCCTGGGCTTGTATTCCTCTCTTACCCTTGTCATGAGGAATATATTATAATCTACACCCAACGCAACCAGTATGCAGAAGGAGAAGAAGGGCACGGACCAGCTGAGACCCGGCTTCCCCAAAATAACCTGGAATACAAGGTAGGCGATGCCCATGGTTGTGCCAAAGCTGAATATTATAGTGAGGATGAGATAAAATGGTGCTATAAGGCTCCTCAAAAGTATTGCCAGCACTATGAATATTCCCATCAGCACACATATCATCACAATTACAAAATCACTGGAGGTCATACTGCGGAGTTCATCGCTGGAGGCGGTGGATCCACCCACATGGAATTCCGCCTTTTGAAGCGGTGACCCTTTTATTGTGAAGGCTATGGCGTCCCTTATCTTGTTTATGCTGTCAAGGGACTCTGCTCCGTAAGGCGGAGTAGACAGCACCACCTCAAAGGTGATTCCCTTTCCATCAGTGGTAATATAGTTCTGCATTGCAGCTTTGAGCTCCGGATACTTTTCCAGGGTACCCTCCGGCAGATAGAATACACTGCTGAGGTTTTTACCGTCTGAGGAATATGCCCTTGATGCATCCTCAACGGTGCTCACTCCGGATTTCATATCCGCAAGACCTTTCTTACTCGGATCAAAGCCCTCAGCTATCTGACTAAGCCCGTCAGCTGCAGTTTGAAGGTCGGAGCCCGCTTTCTTCTGGTTGTCCTTTATTGCTCCCATTCCCTTTACTACTGTATCCAGTGCCGTCCTGGACTGATCAATTCCCGCCTTTATACTCTTGAGACCGTCTTCAGTGCTTACAGTACCCTTCTGTACCTCCGACACTCCGCTGCTTACCTTATCCAGTCCGGCAATTACTGCCGGCATATTGTCAAGAACTCCCTTGACGGTTCCATAGGCCGTCTGAAAATTCTTATCCGCCATCAGCAATAGATTGTACTTCAAAAGTTCGTCCATACTGGCCTTGGCATTCTGAAGAGCGGTGTACATACTGTTTATCCCCTGTTTTGATTGGACAACCCCCGCAGAGATGCTTCCAAGGCCTGAGTTGATGTCGTCCATGCCGGATATAGCCGACTGCTGTCCGCTGCTCAAAGTGCCCATGCCTGCCCCAACCTTGGAGGTTCCATCTGCAGCCTCCTGGGTCTTGTCAGCAAGTGTATTCATTCCCTGGGCGGCATTATTCAAGCCGTTCGCAGCAGTTTTTACCCCATCCTGCATCTTATTCATGCCGTCTATTATAGGGTCGAAGCCGGTGTTTATCTCGTCCAATCCATCGGTAAAGAGGCCAATCTGCTTGTGGAGGCTTACTTCATTTATCTGCTCTCCCAAAGGCCTTGTGGCAGTCCTTACCTTTGCCGTTCCGTCTACCTTCAATATATTTTGTGCAATATTATCTATGGTTTGAAGGGCTTCATTTGACCAAAGGTCCTTGTCGGACTTCAGCACCACCTTTACAGGCAGCATTTCTCCCTGGTCAAAGTGAGCCTTTATTACATTAAAGCCCACTACCGCATCAGAGGTTTTCGGCAGCTCCGCAAGATTGTCGAAGGTCCTTGTTATATTCTTTGTACAAATAATAAAGGGGGTCAGTACTACAAGACAGGATATTATGAATATTCCCGGCTTTGAGGTTACAACCACAGAAAGCTTCTTCCAGAAGCTGCTGCCTCTTTTTTCCTTTTCAATATTCTTTGAGGGGAGTACAGGCCAGAATATCCGTTCACCCAATATTGCCAGCAGTGCCGGTGTCACCGTTAAAACCGCCAGCAGAGTTATACCTACTCCTACTGCGATTCTTGGCCCGGTGGTGTTAAACAAGCCGAACTGCGCAAAGGCCATGCACAGGAAGCCTACTATTACCGTACCGCCGCTGGACAAAACCGCGGTTATTGTATTTGCAAAAGCATCTGCAAGGGCTTCCAGTGGAGCCTTACCGTTTACTATCTCTTCCCTGTACCTCGATATGATAAGCAGGCAGTAGTCCGTACCTGCACCGAAGAGCACCGCTATCAAAAAAGTCTCTGTGAAGGAGGAAACCTTTAATCCGAGATAAGTCATCGCCGCAATAACCCCTCTCGAAATAAAGAAAGATAACCCTATTGTAAACAGCGGAACTATTGGCGCTATCGGTGACTTGTAAATAAGTATCAGAATTACAATTACAAGGGCTACCGTTATTTTCCCTGTTACCGCCATACTGCTTTGAATTGTATCTATCTCTTCCTCTCCCAGAGCCGCATCTCCGGTGACATTTACCGTAAGTCCCTGAGGTGCTGCCGGTGCTTTGCTGTCCTTCCCTTTGATTACGTTATCCCTTATTGACCTTATCACAGCATTTGAGGCATCACTAAAGCTGGAACTGCTCAGGCTCACCGCCACAATAGCCGATTCCTTATCCTTGCTTATCATTGAATCCTCTAATTCCTTTTGTGAAAACGGAGACTTTATGTCTTGAACATTATACTGGGATTTATTGCTTAAAAGGAAATCTTCAAGGCTTTTCCCATAAGTCCTGTCTTCATCCGTTATTCCGCCCTTCCTCTCCAAAGCCAGAAAGACCGAACTGCCGCTGCCTTTATCAGGATACAGCTCCTTCATCATGTGCGAATACTTAACAATGTCCACATTTCCCGGCATGAAGATTTCCTGATCGCTCCTTGCCACCTTTGAAAGCTGCGGTGCCCGCCATAGGATAAGCCCCGCTGCCAGGATCCATGCAACTAAGACAATCCATTTAAACTTTATTACCTTTTTCCCCAACCTGTAAAAAAACATTCCCATCAGCCCCTTTACCTGTAATACTCCTGTGATAATGCTTCACTGATATATCCTTTTATACTTTCTTCC
>JAUZPH010000246.1 GCA_030706065.1 Bacillota bacterium
CCCATAGGGAAAAGGCGAAGATAATTCCATCGGCACCTGCTACGGATAAATCCATTCCTGCAATAGAGCCCGCACCACCATCCGGTGCAAAGAAATGAATGCAGCTTCTTACTGTCCCCATTACAGCAACTAATAAAAATAATATGGCTGCAACCCTGTAGCCCTTATAATTGTTATCTGCTGATTTAGGTAATATTTTATTAATTAATTGGGTCATTATTGTTCCCTCCTGATTTTGGATTTCTCTGATATGTGTTATTTAAATCATCCTGAAGTACATAGGTAGGATTCCTGATATCAAAACCGCATCTCTGACAAGACCCCGAACCTGGTACCTCCAACCCTTCGGCAACTTTATTCTGCTGCTTTCATCTTATTAAAATACCTGTATACAGCTATAACCTCATCATATTCCTTCCCTCGTACCTGCTGGTAACCGGAACCTTTAGTTCAGCCAAATTAATACTATCAAACTGTTTCCCGGTATTCCCCCTCAATAACGTATAGATAAAAATCTATCCAATTGCCAGGATAACTACTGTTATACCTATAATAATCTGCATTTTAATCTTCTTCCTCCCAAAATTCAAACAAATTCGGTTTATTTCACATACATAAGTATAAAAAAATATTACTTATGATACATTTGACTCTCAACTATCTACAATATATTATGATTAATATATTGAGTCAATAGCTTGTACAGATGTGAAACAGGAGGTATGAAAATGTATCATATTAAGAAGGATAAAAGATCAATTCAATCCAGTCTATGGATTTATAATGCACTGGCAGAATTGATGGGAGAGAAAAACTATATTGTATTTGAAGCATGTTGACAAGTCCCTTGATATTATATGGAACCACCTGGATTACTTTATAGCTATGCGTTCAGGTACTGCCATCAACATTCTTATTCAATGGATTAAAAACAACAAAAACATTGCACCGGATGATTTGGCTGATTTGATTATTAAACAGATGAAGGAATCCTTTAATTTAAACTTGTTGTTATAGGAAATCTCCCAATTCTTGAACACAGCCTTTACTTTAATTTAACAATTTAACCTATACTTATAACATTGATATGCTAATGTTAAGTTGTGAATTTCCAAATGATAAAAACCGACAAAATATTGCAACTATTATCCGGGAGGTTAAATATATGACAAGTATGCAATTAACGACTCATATTTATGATGAGGTGATGGAATTGGAAAATATACTGCGTAACGGGAACATTTCAACAGTTTACCAACCTATCATTTCCTTGGTAAACGGCGAAGTTATAGGCTTTGAGGCTTTAAGCCGCGGGCCCGAAAATTCTCCCCTAAGAAATCCGGATGACTTGTTTACTGCTGCAGAACTTCATAACAGAACCTGGGATATGGAACTCCTGTGCAGAGTAAAGGCCATTGAAAGAGCTGCAGAGCTTCCAAAGGACAAATTTCTGTTTATCAATGTAGATCCGCACATCTTTAAGGATGAGAAATTCAAAAAGGGATTTACTAAAGAATTTCTTGAACAGCATGACATGTCTCCGGAGAGTATTATCTTTGAAATTACCGAAAAGACTTGCATAGAGGACTATAAGAGTTTTAGGACTGCATTAAACAATTACATAGACCAAGGTTACAAAATTGCTATCGACGATACGGGTTCAGGCTATTCAGGCTTGAAAATGCTGACAGAAACAAAACCCCATTATGTTAAAATCGATATGGATTTAATCCGCAACATCAACGAAGATACCTTTAAACAGGCATTATTGGAATGCTTTGTCAAGCTGTCCGAGGTTACTAATATGAAGCTCATCGCTGAAGGCATTGAAACTGAGAAAGAACTGGCCACTCTGATAAATCTTGGTGTTTATGCCGGTCAAGGTTATTTTATAAGCCGGCCGGCTGCGACCTTCCTGGATACACCTGATCATGTAAAAAATATTATTTTGAAGCAGGTTAAGATTAAAAACAACAGTTCTGCATCTCCCGTATCAAATTATATCGGGGCCATAGCACGTACGGATAAGTCCTTTGATATATATACACCTTGCAGAGAAATCAAAGAATATTTCAATACAGATGATATAACAGGAGCATGTGTGGTAACTAATGATTTTCCTGTAGGACTGGTAATGAAGCAAGATCTGGATTCCATGCTCGCCACCCAGTTTGGAGTAGCAGTATTTACAAAGCGGCCGGTTTCCCTGGTTATGAATACCAACCCCATGATTGTGGATTACTTTACTCCTGTTAGTGAAGTATCCAGGTTGGCGATGCAGCGAGAAACAGAAAATATATACGACTACATAATTGTAACTAAAAACACTAAATATTACGGTGTGGTGACAATAAGATCACTGCTCAACTATACATCCATGCTGGAATGCAATTATGCACGGCAGCTTAATCCCCTTACAGAACTGCCTGGGAACTCCATGATACAAAGTAACATTATTGATTTGATAACCACCGGGGACAAATGCTGCCTCCTTTATCTGGATCTGGATAATTTTAAGGTTTATAACGACACCTATGGTTTCGAGAATGGAGATAAGATGCTGAAATATACAGCTCAATTGATCCAGTCTGAAACAAAAGCCCAACTTCCCCATAGCAGTTTTGTAGGCCATATAGGCGGTGATGATTTTGTTTGTATAATACACAGCTCCCTGATAGACTGCGAGAAGCTTTGCAAAGCCATCATAGAAAAATTTGATGCGGAGATACTGAACTTCTTTAATGAACAGGATAGAAGCAATAAATACATTATGGGAATGGACAGGCAGGGAAAAGGACACACCTTTGGTCTTACCTCTCTTTCCATCGCCGGGTTCCACGGCAGTCTCGGAGGCTTCTCCAATGCGGAAGAAGTTGGTTTATTTATGGCAAATATCAAGAAAGAAGCCAAAAATATTAAAAGGAGCTGCTGTATAATCAAGAACATAGATCAACCAGGCCGTTATTCTTAAAATCCACAAGACTATATAGGTTAATTTTAAAAAACTGCCTGGACTAAATCCAGACAGTTTTTATATTTCCAGTCACTTCAAGATAGCAGTCAATATATAGTTGCGGAAATTTATACTTCAATTTATCGCCTGCGAAAAATCGTTGAAGATTCGATATTTTCGCAGGCGAATACTAAAGGTTTAAATTTCCGCATCTGTAGTACGGATAATTTGCATACTTTAACATGTCTTTAATATTGCTTTAATATTTAATTTATATAATTTAGATGTAATAAATTTTATAAGAGAGGTTAGCTATGAGTAAGTTACTTACACAATTTGTGAATAGTGATGTCTTTATTCTGGATGTCATTAACAACTCAATAAAATGCAGAGTACTGGACTGGTTTCTTCCAAAGGTCACCTACTTGGGTTCTATTCAATTCGCTATCTGTCTTTGTTTACTGCTCTTTATGTATCCCAATAAATATGTACATCAATTTAGTGTGGAGCTTATCATTAGTTTAATACTTTGTACCCTCTTAACCTGGGTAATTAAATTAATTTTTAACAGGCCTCGTCCATTTCTTAAGATTGAAAACCTGCATGTCAAGAAGATTTCAATTGACGATTATTCGTTCCCATCCGCCCATTCTGCATCTGCATTTGCTATGGCTGTCACAGCTTCTATATTCTTTCCTGAAATCGGTATTCCCCTTACAGTTTTAGCCACCTTCGTCGGGATATCCAGGATATATATCGGGGTTCATTACCCTACCGACGTTTTGATAGGTACGCTTATAGGTACTGTATCTGCTATGATAACTTATAATTTCATTTTCGCCCCCCTGCTTAACCTATTTCAGTAGGATTAACTACATTATCTCAAGGCATGTAAAAAGCACTAGATTCCGGTCTTCGACTTGGATTTTTAGTGCTTTTCTATTTCAACAGTTATGCAACTTCAGGATAGGACCTCATCATTGATTGAGTAATTATATTCATAGAAACTACAGAGCAAGACTGCAAGATATAGTAAAATGGATGCTAAAACAGAGACAAAGAAACGTTCCCAAACTACTGAGAAAGCAGCCTTTTTTAAGGTGAAAAAAGGCTGCCTTTACAATAGCTTAAAAACGCCTCATTGTCTCTTATGCACACATCAATTTCTTCTTCATCCTTGTAGAAAGTATCTCCAGGATAAAAGCAACGGCAAGGACAAGGTACGCAATTAGTCCTACCTCTCTCAAGTCAAAGTAGAAACCGCTTGCCATGAAAAGGTCAAAGCCTATTCCACCTGCACCTGCTGCTGCTCCCATGGCAACTGCGTTGGTAAAGTTTATTTCAAATCTCATGAAGGTCCATGACAGCAGATAGGTGGAGGATGCGGGAATAACGGCCTGAAAGGCAATCTGCCACCAGTTTGCCCCACTGGCCTTTAAAGCTTCTATTACACTTTTATCAAGGCTTTCGAAGGATTCGGAATACGCCTTTGTAAGATAGCTTACGGAATGAAAGGTCATACCTATCACCGCAGCATTGCTGCCCAGTCCCGCAGCAACAGCAAACAGCAGAACCCAAAGCACCGTTGGCACTGCCCTGATGAAGCTTACAACAGCCTTTATAATATTGCCTGAAGCCCTGCTGCTCAGGTTCTGTGCCGATAAGAGCCCCAGGAAGATTGCAATTACGGCTCCGAACAAAGTGGTCAAAAAAGCCATTCCCACTGTCACCAGTACTTCCAGAAGAGCATTCCATACCGTAAATCTGTGAGAATAGGGCTCGGAGAACATATGGAAAAAGTTACTGAAGGTATCCTTGATTCCCTTTGCCACATTTACACCAGTATTGTTCATTGTTAGAAAAGAATATGTCGTCAGAAGCAATAATATAAGAAGTACAGCCCCCATGGCGGCCTTTTCTTTATTTAAAGGCTTTATTTTTATATTCTTAATATCGTAAACAGTATCTTCATCCTTTAACATACTCCATTTATTAACGGTATCCGACGTATTCATTATAATATCACCCTTCTGATAATATTGGAAATAAACTCTATAGCCATTACCGTCACTATGATAAGAATAACTATAAGGCTTGCAATATTATACCTCAAACTGTTGTAGTATAAATCAAAGGCAAACCCTATGCCTGTACCGGTAAGAATACCTACCAGAGTTGCATCACGTATGTTTGTTTCTATCATGTACAGCAGCCAGCTTATCATCTGCGGCATGGAGGAAGGCAAAACCGCTTGAAATATAATGTGGAAATAGGTTGCTCCGGCGGCCTTCAAGGCCTCCACAGAATCTTTCCCAACCTCGTCGATGGTTTCCATAAAAGCTCTCGTCAGGAATCCGAAAGAGCCGCAGAACAGTGCCAGATAGCCTGTAAGCTGGCTTTGACTGAAGGCTATCATCAGAACCATTGCCCAGGCAACCAGGGGCACATTACGAAAAACTGAAGCTATTCCTCTGCTTATTACTCCGAAAATACTGTTTATTCTTGTAGTTTTGGAGCCCGCCAGCGACATGAACAAGGCGAAAACCGATGCGGTAGTTGTAGCTGCTATTGAGGTAAGCACCGTATCCCGGAGCTTCAGAAGCAAATCCGGCAGTTTTTGCAGGGCTTTTGCATCAGGATAGAAATTGCTTACTCCCCATATTAAGGCCTGAAAAATGCTTGTTAGTCCCTTTGCCGGGTCATAGCCCACCAAAGTCATGGTACCTATGGTGACAATTATTACAGCGCCAAAGAAAATCAGTGAATTTCTTCTTTTTCTAATAAAAAAATCATGCACCATATTTTTCACCCAAATCAAATATCAAATTTCCACCATTTTTGTCATACACATTGTGTATATCCTCCGAGGTCATCGTTCTTGCCGCCCTGTCAAAGACTATTTTCCCGCTGTTTATGCCGACAATCCTTTCGGAATATTTTAATGCCACTTCCACCTGGTGAAGGTTCAGAATCAAGGTTATTTTCATTTCCGAAGAA
>JAUZPH010000247.1 GCA_030706065.1 Bacillota bacterium
CTGTATTTTGTCATTCATCCGCTGCCAATTGCAGTTGCGCAAATGTATAATTGTACCTATTCACTTATGGCTATCTATGATTATTGACATCATTGCCGACAAAATAACCGACAAAATACCTCCCTTTAATTATATCTCACCAGAGGAATTTCAGCTAGACCCCAGGGGACGGTTCTCAATTTTAACAACTTTTCTGTAAATGTTATTTTTTATCAAAAAAATGTCAATAATCTGAGATAAATAAAAAGTGAAAATTGATTTAAAGGATTGGTGAAACCTATGCCAAGAACTGCAAGAAAAAAACATGGAGGAGCTATCTTCCACATCATGGTCAGAAGTATCAGCGAACTGATACTGTTTAAGGATGCCGGTGATAGTGACCGATATCTGAACCTCATTAAAAAATATCAGAAGCTCTATTTGTTTAATGTATACTCTTACTGCCTTATGGGGAATCATGCCCATTTGATAATCGACTGCTGCGGAGCTGACATAAGCAAGATAATGAAGTCCATCAATCAGAGTTATGCTATGTATTACAACATAAAATATAAAAGGCACGGCCACGTCTTTCAGGATAGATTTAAGAGTAAAATTGTTGATAATAATGACTACCTCATTACTTTGTCTGCTTATATACATAATAATCCCAAGGATATAAACAGATATAAGGATGACGTAGCCTCCTACCCATATTCAAGTCTGTCAATATTTCTAGGAACAAGCCAGGACAGATACTATCTACTTAACAGCAAATTTATTTTAGAGCTCTTCAGTAACAATGTTCAAAAAGCCCGAAAGACCTATCTGGAATTACTAAAGCATGCACCTTCCATTGGCGAAGAGATTCATATAGCGGACGATGCTGAGTTTAAAATTGAAGAGAAAAATTACCGAAGTGAAAGAAACTTTGTCTTAAGAGAGGTGCCGTCAACTGACATTAAGGCTTTCATTGAAGATTGCTGTAGTACTTCTTTTAATCCCCTGCTTAAATACAACCGTAAAAACAACGAAATGAAGGCTGTCTATATTGTTATACTGCGCTGCCTTTGTAATCTATCTATTAAAAACATCGGCTTGATGTTTGAAAATATGACTCCTTCAAATGTTTGGAGGCTTTCAGAAAAGGGATGTACCTTAATTTGTTCAGACTCACGTTTCAAAAATATTATCACTGACCTGATAGCACTAAAGAAGTCCCTCACTGCCTAACGCTCCGAAGCTTGTCCTTTTCATCGAATAGTATATCCATTTCAGCATCTTGATCTTTTAAAATCGATATTAATCTCATTTTTTGAAATGCCTCACACTTTTCAAATATTTTATTTGAAAAGTGTACAAGCTAGGGACGGTTCACAAATAACCCCGCAATATCGGCATGCCGATATTGCGGGGTTATTGAGAACCGTCCCTAACGCTTTATCACTCTGGCGGAGAGCATGGATTTGGCAACCTGCTCCCGGTTTTCGTCGTACATGTCGATTTCCACCTTGCAGAAGCTTCTGCCGATATCAATCACTTTGGCATATATGTGCATGATACTATCTATCTGGACTGGCTTCATGAAGTAATTCATCATGCTGTCTACGGATATATTTATATTATTCTTCTGCCTCAAGGCCACAAGGCCTACCGTGGACAGGAGCATGCCAAGAGAGCTCCAGGAAGCCGTTCCTATGGTATCCAGCATTTGGGGGATTACGTTGCCCCAGAAATGTGCCACTCCGTTTTCAATCTCGAAGCGAAAATTTTTCAGTATCAGATCTTCCATGGTATCGCTCACCTGTGGCTGCCTTGACGCATACTGAAGTGCCTTTATGACATCATGGCGGCTTATTATTCCCACGAGCTTCCTGCCGTCAACAACGGGACATATTTCTATGCCTTCCCAAGCCATTATATGTGCTGCGTAGGCAACTGTTGTTTTAGGCGAAACTGTTATAGGTACCTTGGTCATAAATTTACTCACCGGATCATCTGGACAACTGTCATTATGAATATCCTTCAGAGTAACCACCCCTACAACTCTGTTTTCGTCGTCAACCACAGGATATCTCTCATGCCTGGTTTCAGACATGAGGGTCTTCCACTTTCTTATATTATCTCCCACATGCAGGCTGATGGGTTCCGCCATCATAACATCCTCAACAAGAATTATCTCCTTCTTGATGAGGCTCTCGGAGATGGCCCTGTTAATCATAGTAGCAATGGTAAAGGTATCATAGCTGGAGGATATTATCGGCAGGCATTTCTCATTTGCCAGCTTCTTTATTCTATCGCTGCAGGTGAAGCCTCCGCTTATTAAAACAGCAGACTCGTGGTTGAGGGCCAGTTCATGAGCCTCTTCCCTGTTACCTACTATAAGAAGGCAGCCCGGAGAAATATATCTCTGCATGGCATCAAGGGTCATGGCACCGATAACAAATTTATTTAGAGTTTTATGAATACCCTCCTTGCCTCCAAGGATTGCACCCTCTACGATATTTACAACCTCTGCGTAGGTTAGGGCTTCGATGCTCTTTTTCTCCACCTTTTCTATTCTCACTGTCCCAACTCTGGGGATGGTAGATACGATTCCAAGGGTTTCACAGTCCTTTATGGCCCTGTAGGCTGTTCCTTCGCTGACACCAAGATCCGTGGCAATTCCCCTGACAGAGATTTTATGGCCAACTTCAAGGGATAGAATATGCTTAATTATATCCTCATGCTTTGACATAATCTTGTACCTTACCTTTCTTCTTTTCTTAGCTCATCTGCAATCTTCTCAATCCTTCTCAACCTATGGTTTACACCGGATTTTCCAACTGGCGGATCAAGCATCTCTCCAAGTTCCTTTAAGGATTCATCCGGATAGTTTACCCTAAGCTCAGCAATATCCCGAAGATTTTTGGGAAGCCTGTTGAGGCCGATTTCCTTTTGGATAAGTTTTATGCTCTCAACCTGCCTGACTGCTGCGTTAACGGTTTTGCTCAGGTTCGCTGTTTCACAATTGACAAGCCTGTTGACATTGTTTCGCATCTCTTTCATTATCCTGATATTTTCAAGTTCAAGGAGGGAGCTGTGTGCGCCTATTATATTAAGCAGGTCTACTATCTGTTCTCCTTCCTTAAGGTATACTACAAAACTGCTCTTTCTTTGAATCACCTTTGAGGTCAGGTCGTAGGTATTTATAAGCCTGCTCAAGGCCTCGGCATATTCCAGGTCGTGAGTCACAAACTCAAGGTGATAGGTCTTCTCCGGGTTGCTTATGCTTCCGCCTCCCAAAAAACCACCCCTGATATATGCACGTTTCGATTCCTCGGTTTCAACAAGACTGTCCCTTATGCCATAGTCAAAGGTGATCATACCTTTTTCGTCACCCAGTATGCCAAGTTGAGTGAGCAGCTCCCTTACACCCATATCTTCACTGATAACCACCATATAGATGTTGTTCTTTTTCAAAGAGTTGCTCTTCTTGACCATAAGTCGGGTGTGGATATTAAAATGACTCTTCAATATCTTAAAAAACAATCTGGCAATACCGGCATTTTCTGTTGTTATTCTAAAATTAATCTGTCTGTTGCTTGTAAAGGTCAAAGTACCGCTTACTTTCATGATAGCTGAAAGCAGAGCAGCAGCTTCAGGCTTTGACAGATTTGTATGTCTGCATACTTCTTCTTTTACTTTTGATGAAAATGACATATTATTTCTCCCTGACTTTCTTATTCTGTTTTAACCTTTCCGACAGGTAGAAGTACTCAATTATCTTCTTTCTGTCAAGGAAAAGCTTCTTCTCCATTATAGTCTCCACAAGTATCGATGCCAGTTTCTCGGCATCGTGCCTTATATACCCGTTTTGGACTTTTATAAAATCACCTTCTATAATACCAATGTCCATTTTTTTGAGTTTATTTTCATCTTTCGCAACAATCTCAGAGCCCTCGGTCCTATAGCGTTCCTCCAGGTCCGGATCCAGTTTCCCGGAATTTACGATGACAAAATCCAATATTTCTCCATGAATGTGATCATAGATAGCCTTTACATGATCCGACACGCTGTATCCGTCAGTCTCACCAGGCTGAGTCATTATATTTGATATATATAATTTCAAGGCTCCGGAATTCTTCACTTCATGAGCTATGTCCTTGACAAGAAGATTCGGTATTATGCTTGTGTACAGGCTGCCTGGGCCAAAAATTATAGCATCAGCCTCTTCAATGGCTTTAAGTGCTTCCTCCAGCGGTTTCGCGTTCTCGGGTTCAATGGAAATGTGGTCTATAGGCATGCCTCTTTTAAAGGCTACCTTGGGTATAGCCGATTCCCCTTGAATGATACTACCATCTTTTAGCCGTGCCTTCAGAATCATATTGTCCAGAGTTACCGGAAGTACCTTTCCAGTAACCGCCAGAACCGAGCTCATTTTCTGGACAGCTTCCTCAAAATTGGAGGAGATTCCGTCCATGGCAGCAAGAAAAAGGTTACCGAAGCTTTGGTTCTTCAACCTCCCGTCGGTAAACCGGTACTGAAGCAGCTCTTCCATAAGAGGCTCGGTATCTGCCAGAGCAAGAATGCAGTTCCTTATATCACCGGGAGGCAGTATCCCCAGATCCTCCCGGAGGTCACCGGAACCGCCTCCGTCATCCGCTACCGTAACGATGGCTGTTATATTGGAAGTATAATATTTTAACCCTCTCAACATGGTAGAAAGGCCGGTGCCGCCTCCGATGACAACAATTTTCGGTCCTTTTACCAGCAGCCTCTTTTCATAAATCAGACTTTCCAGCTTACTAGAATCCAATCTTACATTCAAATATCCCTTGTTTATAAGTGCTATGATGGATTTCATGCCTTGAGTAATAGATATATAGATAGCAAAGATACCCATCAGATTCAGCATTATCCAAAAGGCCTTGTAGTAGTTGTTGTATATAAGGCGCTGTACTGCTTCAACTAATCCAAAAAGGATAAAAAGCACCCCCATTATACCGAAAAGAACCCAGCGTTTAACCTTAATACCCGGTCTAAGCCAGTCTATAACCTTCATAGCTTCATACCACCCCTGTTGATATCCTCATTTATATCTCTATGCTCCACAGTAACCTTCTGGCCATCCTTTTTAAGCATCTCGTAGACTGCATTGGCAATGGCAACAGATCTATGCCTTCCTCCGGTGCAGCCTATGGATATAATGAGCTGTCTCTTCCCCTCCTTTACATAGTTGGGAACAAGAAATGTCAGCATATCTTCAAGCCTGGTCAAAAAATCTATCGTTACTTCATGCTTTAACACATATTCTTTAACAGGCTCTTCGTTGCCTGAAAATTGTTTGAGCTCAGGAATATAAAAGGGGTTTGAAAGAAACCGTACATCAAAAACCAAATCGGAATCCACCGGTATTCCATATTTAAAACCAAAGGACAGTACTGTTATCATGAGTTCAATCTCTATCTGTCCTTCTTCGCCATAGATTTCCGTTATCTTCTGTCGCAAATCCCAGATGGAAAGCTTGGTTGTATCAATTATATTGTCCGCTCTATTTCTCAATTCGCTTAATTTGTTTCTCTCCAGGGTTATACCCTGAATTACTCTGCCCTCAGGGGCAAGAGGGTGCTTTCTTCTCGATTCCTTATATCTTTTTATAAGTACTTCGTCCGATGCATCCAGATACAATATCTCATAGGTATACTCCTGCTCCTCAAGGCTCTTCAGGCTCTCAAAAAGTGCATCAAAGAATGTACCGCCTCTTATATCCATGACCAATGCAATTTTATCTATCTTCCCATCCGTCTGGAAACAAGCTTCCGCAAACTTTGGTATTAAAGTAGGCGGTAGGTTGTCAACGCAAAAGTATCCTATATCTTCAAGGCTTCTCATTGCCTGTGTTTTACCTGCCCCGGACAATCCTGTTACAATAACAAATCTCATATACTTCCTCCTTTATGTCTATTTAAGCTGTATGTA
>JAUZPH010000248.1 GCA_030706065.1 Bacillota bacterium
AAAAAGGATGGAAAAGATGAAAAATAGCTTGAAGAAGTTTTTTTCCATTGGTCCCAAGTCTACCTTCATGTTGGTTCTATTGATTATGATTTGTATCGCTGTTATCTATAACATGAAGAAGGATATTACGGTTGTTGTTGACGGAAAAGAGACAAAGGTCGTAACCTATACGTCCAGTGTCAAGGGCGCGTTAGAGAGAAATGGAATAACCGTAGGGCCGAAGGATAAAATTCAGCCCGGTTTAGACAGCAAGGTAAAAGATGGAGATAAGATAATAATAAAGAAAGCGGTTAATGTTGGTGTTGAAGTAGATGGCAAAACACTGCAGATTGCTTCGGCTGCGTCAACCATAGGCGATATGTTTGATGCAGAAGGTATCACTGTTAGTGATTATGACAAGGTGTCTCCTCTAAAGACTCAGTCCATCACCGATGGTATGTTGATTACCATCACAAGAGTTTCTTCCG
The DNA here is from genome assembly GCA_030706065.1 of Bacillota bacterium. GTDB lineage: Bacteria > Bacillota > Clostridia > Clostridiales > Clostridiaceae > JAEZDX01. Next base: position 468 of record JAUZPH010000248.1, read on the forward strand.
AGATAGTACGAGAGGTACAACCTATCGACTATCCAACTGAAATCAGGAAGGACAACGAGCTTGCAAGTAATGTTACAAAGGTTGTTCAAGAAGGGCAGCCGGGAGAAAGAGAGATTACTACAAGAGTGGTTTATGAAGACGGTAAGGAAGTTTCCAGAGAGGTTGTTAATAATTCTGTTACAAAACAACCGATGCAGAAGGTACTGCTGCAGGGTACTCTAGGAATACTTAATGTTTCCCGTGGTGGTGAACAGGTTCTTTACAGAAAGACAATAAGGGTTAAGGCTACTGCATATTGTCCATGCTCTATTTGTACCGGTAAGTATAGGACGGACAGTGGCTATGCAAGAACAGCTTCTGGTACCACAGCCAGAAGAAATCCGGAGGGATACAGCACCATAGCTGTAGATCCCAGTGTTATTCCCCTTGGGACAAAGGTTTACGTTGAAGGTTATGGCTTTGCCATCGCAGAAGATACCGGCGGAGCAATACAAGGTAACATTATCGATGTTTTTTTTAATACACATCCTGAAACGGAAAGCTGGGGAGTAAGGTATAAAAATGTATACATTTTGAAGTAGAGGCCTTTTGGCTTCTATTTTTTTGAATTTTAGGGTAAAATGCATAATGATGGTTCAGGGATTATTATGTTATGGCAATAGCATTTATATGAAGTGTAAAATACAAAGGCGTACTGGAGGTTTGAAATCTGATGATAAAGGAAGTAATTGTGGTGGAAGGAAGAGATGACATTACGGCGGTTAAAAGGGCTGTGGAAGCCGAGGTTATTGCTGTCGGAGGCTTTGGAATAAATGAGAAGGTAATTGCAAGGATCAGGGAAGCTCAGGCAAGGCAGGGAGTAATCGTGCTGACGGACCCTGACTATGCCGGGGATAAGATAAGAAAGATAATATCCAAAAGGGTGGAAGGAGTAAAACATGCCTACATTTCCAGGAAGGAAGGTACAAAAGACGGGGATATTGGAGTGGAGAATGCATCTCCCAAGGCTATAATTGAAGCCTTGAGCAGTGCTCATTGTGAAGTTGTCGAGAAAAGGAAGGAATTCAGCATGCAGGATATGTTCTTCTTCAGGCTCACCGGTACCGGTGAATCCGGCGAAAGAAGAGAACTTCTGGGCAAAATACTGGGAATAGGCTATGGTAATGCTGCCGCATTTCTTTCAAGGTTAAACAGCTTTGGAATAACTAAAGAGGAATTTGTTAAGGCTATTAAGAAAATGGAAGAAAAATAAATATATAAGGAGTGTATTATGGAAAACTTCAATACAAAAGACATTGTAAAAAAATACGGGTTCAAATTTACAAAGAGCCTTGGGCAAAACTTTCTGGTGGATGAATCTATAGTGAAGGATATTGTTGAAGGAGCTGAAATTGGGCCTGAGGATTTCGTAATTGAAATTGGCCCCGGAGTCGGAACTTTAACAAGGGAACTACTGAAAAAAGCCGGGAGGGTGTGCTCAATAGAGCTTGATTCAGAGCTTATACCTATATTAAAGGAAGAGTTAAGGGATTTTGACAACTTAGAACTGATAAATGAGGATGCACTGAAGGTTGATTACAGAGAATTAATCGGTGAAGAAAAGAATGTGAAGCTTGTAGCAAACCTTCCCTACTATTTAACCACTCCGATAATTGTCAAGCTTCTGACGGAGGACTACTCTTTCAAATCACTGACAATCATGATTCAAAAGGAAGTTGCCGAGAGGATAAATGCAGCCCCGGGAGGCAAGGATTACGGTTCACTGTCGCTTCTTGTCCAATATTACTGTAATACCAAAATAGTGAGGAAGGTGACCCCTGAATGCTTTATTCCGCAGCCAAAGGTTGACTCTATGGTAATATCTTTGGAAAAACTTCCTTCGCCAAGGGTCAATGTGAAGGACAAGAAACTGCTTTTTGAGATTATAAGGGATTCCTTTAATATGCGAAGGAAAACCCTTTCAAATGCAGTGAAGAACAGTAAGTTAAGTAAGGAGAATCTGATGAAAGCTTTTGAAATGGCAGGAATTAATCCTCAAAGAAGGGGTGAGACCCTGTCCATTGAAGAATTTGCTGAATTGTCAGATAAGATAAAGGAACTTCAATAAAATTTTTGTGAATTGTTCACTTTTTTTGATGTCTCTCATATATTATAATGAATAAATGTAGTGGAGGGACAATACTGTGGCACAGAAAAAGTCCTATAGTAGGTATTTTATTATATTACAACAGGATGAGAATGGCTATTCTTTATCTTCGGATAAGTTACCTTCCGGTTATACAAAGTTAGAGACTAAGAACGATAAATGTAAGATTTCCTATTACGTACAGAATTTAAAGAAAGACATGGAACCGTACCACATGGTTCTCATATGCAGCAAGAAGGATGTAAAGAGACTAATCAGGTTGGGAGTAATGAATATAGATGAACACGGAAGGTCGGAAGTAACATATGAATACAACTCCTCCAATATTGCAGGCAGCGGAATTGGTATCGATATGATAACCGGTGCGGCAGTAGTTAAAGATGGAGAACCGGACTTGATATCCGTTATGAGTGGTTTCGCGTCTGCGGATACACCTGCAGATTGGAGAACATACGAAATGTTTGAATACAGCAAGGCATCGGCGGAAGACGATAACAAGACCGTGGAGGAAAAGAAGGCCCTGGAGGAGAAGATTGCAGAGGTTATAGAGGCTGTAGAAGCCAAAGCTCCTGTAGTGGAGGCGGTAGAGGAAAACAGGGAGTCTCAAGGTACCATCTTCGAGGAATATGAAGAAAAGATAGAAGAAATAAAGAACTCGAAGCCGGTTGAAGAAATCAAGAGTTCGGGGCCGGTAGAAGAGGAAAGTGCAAAAGAACCTGAAAAACAGGTAGAGGTAGAAGCGATAAGGGAGGAAGTCCTGCAGCCAGCAGCATATATACAGGCGGAACCGGAAATCCCCGTGACGGAAGAAAAAATTCAGGAGACTTCAATGCCTGTGGAAGCGGCAGAGGAACATAAAGTAGAGGAAAAGGTTAAACCGGCCAGTGAGGAGATAAGGAAGGAAGAGCAGAAACCGGCAAGCAAGTCTTCCATTGACCACGAGATTGAATATCCAACGGGAACTGTTGGTGAATTCTTCAAACTGGTAGCGGAGGATTTTGAAGAGATAAAGGAAGCTTGCAGGGAAATCAAGAGATGCAGGTGGTATAAGGTCAATGTCAATAACCTTGAAGACATGTGCAATGTCTCCAATTATAACAGGTATACCATAGTTTACTACCCGATGGTAAGTTATTTCCCATATATCAAGAGGCACGGACACTTTATGCTGGGATATAAATATGACCCTTCCGGAAAGATGAAATATATAGTCTATGCTATCCCTGGAAGCAAGAACTTGAATGATCAGCCCTATGGCGGCAAGTCGGGTTTTGTAACCTGGGTATCTGAAAAGGAAGGCGAAGAGCGGGATGGAGACGCAGGTTACTGGCTGATGTTCTACGACTTCAGAACCTCAACAATAGTGATACCGGTTAAATAGTTCCGAGGAGGTTGTGAAAAATTAAGATATTCTTTTTCCCTGGGTTCTGGTGGAGAACACCTGTAAAATAGGGGAAGCAATAGAATATCTTTTTTTCACAGCCTCCTATTTAATTTGTTAATGCCTACAGTCTCCTGCATTCACCATAGTTATATTTTAAGTCGGCACATAATATACTGTAACATCAGTACTTTTGGAGGGATTGTACATATAATGAAGGTAATTATACTAAATAGGAAGAGGATTGGTGTTACCATAATAATTATTGGCCTGATGCTTGTGCTGGCAGGGGCGGAAATAAAGCTGAACCAGAGGCTGAGGATGACTGTTCTCATGCAGAATGGGCTTGATTCGTTAAAGCAGTATGAGATTAAAAACAGCACCATTACATACAAACTTCCAGACATATGGGAAACCACCGAAAAAAACTTTGGAGGAAATGAAATAACATACCATAATGAGTTTTCATCAAGTGACAATACAATATATGGCTATGTCGAGGTCTGGAACCTGAGGCAGAAGGACTTGCAGACTTTTCTGGAAAACAGTAAGACCAGTGCCTTTAATCCGGAAAGGGTCAAGAATTTCAAATATGTACCTGTGAAGCTGAACAGTTATCCAGGATATCTGGCAACATATACCGGAAGTACGGCTTCAGGGAAATACTTCAGAGCCTATGAGTATTTTGTGGAAAATGGCAGTACCTTCTTCAGAATGGCCTTTTATGTTCCTGCAGATAAGTTTAAGGAAAATATGCCTGCCATTTTTGAATCCATTGCCGGTACCTACGCCAGAAAATGAAACAATACTCGGATAAGGGAAGCAAAACTGTTTCCTGCAAGGGTCTATTAAAAGTTCCGGAATTTGAAACATGAAGAAGGTTGCTGTTGACCTCTGAACACTGAAAGTATTATAATTTTATTAAGAGAATAGAGAAGCAGAATGCTTCTCTATTAATTCGTTATGGGGGGATCTTTTAATGAAGCCAGTATTATTTACTTTATTCGGACAACCTATATATGGTTACGGCACAATGATTGCCATAGGAATAATCTCTGCAGTGCTGCTGGTATGCTACAGGGCGAAGAGACATGGCTATGATGAAGACAGCATGCTGAATATGTCCATAATTGCAATTATCAGTGGATTATTAGGAGCCAAGCTTTTATACATAGTTACAGACCTCAAGACTTACATAGAGGATCCAAAGGCACTGCTGGATGTCGGCAGCGGGTTTGTAATCCTTGGCGGAATAATTGGAGGAGGCCTTGGAGTTTACTTTTATGCAAGGAGAAAGAAGTGGGATGTGCTGAAGGTGATGGATATGACTATACCGGCCATTCCTCTTGCACAGGGCTTTGGAAGAATCGGCTGTTTTTTTGCAGGCTGCTGCTTTGGGGCGCCTGTAAAGAATCCGAGCTGGGGAGTGGTATTCAAGAGCTCTGAGTTTGCACCGAATGACACTGCGGTATATCCAACTCAGATATACTCATCAATATTTGATTTTTGTCTTGCATTTTTCCTATTATATATAAGCAAAAAAGACAGAAAAAAGGGTAGAATATTTTCACTTTATGTTATAATATACAGCATAGGAAGATTCCTTATAGAGTTTGTAAGGGATGATCCCAGAGGTAGTGTCGGACCGCTGTCTACATCCCAGTTTATTTGTATTTTCACTTTGATATTAGGTATAGTTGTATTTAATCAAGAGAGAATTTTCAAGAACAGACAGCCGGTTTTAAACGAAGAAGTGGAACTGCCGAAGGATATTGAGGAGTCAGAGGCTGACGAACCATCAGATACTGATGTGCTTTCGGAATCATCAGTGTCTCCCGAGCCTTCGGAAAATTCTGAGCTCTCTGAGTCATCTGAGTCATCGGAAATTATTGAGCCTTCCGAGCCTATGGAGCCCATTGAGAATGCAGAGAC
>JAUZPH010000249.1 GCA_030706065.1 Bacillota bacterium
CATTCTCAATTGCTTTTTACCCAAGATTGCCAAATACTCTCCTAAGGTATTATTATATGTATCCGGCATATAGGCTATACTCACATTTTCAATGGTTTTATCATAAAGGGTCATAGTTACAAATTTCAGGTGCAGCCTTTCTCTCTCAAAACCCTCAAACTCGGCATCATTGATGGCTCTTGTCAGCTCTCTTGCCCTGTCCGGCCTAAAATTGAAGAAGATAACCGAATCATTATTTTTTAATACCGCCCTTGGAACGCCGTTTTCAGCTATAACAGTGGGAAGTACAAACTCGTCGGTCTTATTATCGTTATAGGACCTCTCGATTGCACTGATGGAACTGTCAGCGGACTCTCCTTTACCGGTTACCACTGCGTCATAGGCAAGTTTGACCCTTTCCCACCTCTTATCCCTGTCCATGGCGTAGTACCTGCCGGAAATACTGGCAATCTTTCCTATGCCTATATCCTGCAGATATTCCTCCATCTCCGTTAGAAAATCCTTCCCCGAGGTTGGAGGTGTATCCCTTCCATCCATAAAAGCGTGAAGATAAACCCTGGACAGTCCCTTATTTTTTGCCAACCTGAATAGTGCCTTTACATGGTCAATATGAGAATGTACGCCTCCATCGGATAAGAGCCCGAGAAGATGAAGAGAGGAATTATTCTTCAGAGCCATATCCACAGCGTAGTTTAAGGCTTCATTATTAAAAAAATCCCCGTCTTCTATCTGTTTTGTTATCCTTGTGAGCTCCTGATAGATTATTCTTCCGGCTCCTATATTCAGATGCCCGACCTCCGAGTTGCCCATCTGACCTCCGGGAAGCCCCACTTCCATCCCGCTGGCGCTTAATTGAGTATAGGGATACTTAAGTCTATATTCGTCATAATTGGGTTTCTTCGCAGCCATTACTGCATTTCCATCAACCTTATCCGTAATTCCGAATCCATCCAATATCATTAACACCACAGGCTTTTTACCCATAATTCTCCTCCATTTATAACAAATCACAAAAGTGATTCATAATCCATATTAATTGATAACCATTGTCAATTATATTATACTACCATACTTAATTGTGCACAATATATTTCACCATATTTTTTCGTGTTATTCTTATCTTCATATACCTAAGATTACGGAAGAGAACACTGATTATTACAAGCGCTGTGCCGTGTCATTTATCATTCAAGGCCGCTATACCCGGCAATTCCTTTCCCTCCAGGAATTCCAGCGAAGCTCCACCGCCGGTGGATACATGAGTCATCCTGTGACCGAAGCCCAGGCTGTTCACAGCAGCAGCACTGTCACCACCGCCAATTATGGTTACTGCACCGCTTTCCGCCATGGCTCTTGCAATGGCCCTGGTACCGGATTCGAAATTTTTAAATTCAGCGACACCCATGGGCCCATTCCATATTATTGTCTTTGCTTCCTTGATAGCTTCAGTAAAAACCTCTTCTGAAAGGGGGCCTATATCAAGTCCCATGTACCCTTCCGGAACATTGGCGCTTCCGGTTACATGCCCTTCCACATCTGCATATTCCGCACTTACTCTATGGTCCAACGGCAGCCATAATCTCACCCCAAGCCTATCTGCCTTTTCAAGCATTTCATGGGCATAATCTATCCGTCCTTCATCAAGGAGGGAACTACCTATGTCATAGCCCCGTGCTTTCAAAAAAGTAAAGGCCATTCCTCCGCCGATTATCAGCGTATCCACTTTGTTAAGCAAATTATCTATCACCGCTATCTTGTCGATGACCTTTGCTCCGCCAAGTATTGCGCAAAAAGGCCTGGACGGGTTCTCCAGCGCCTCTCCCAGGAACTTCAGCTCCTTTTGTATCAGGTAACCGCACACTGATGTACTTACATACTTTGTTACACCTGACGTTGAGCAGTGGGCTCTGTGAGCGCTGCCAAAGGCATCATTGACAAATATATCCGCTATTGATGCCAGATCTCTTGAAAAGCCGTCTTCGTTTTTCCCTTCCTCCGGCCTGAACCGTGTATTCTCAAGCAGGATCACATCTCCTTCCTTCATAGCCTCCACCGCTGCTCTTGCATTTGGGCCTACAACCTCAGGGTCTGCGGCAAATATTACATCTTTCCCAAGCAGTACGCCAAGCCTCGCGGCAACCGGTGCCAGGGTAAGCTTGGGATCAGGGCCCTTCGCTTTACCCATATGGGAGCATAATATTACCTTACCGCCCTTACCCATTAAATATTTTATTGTCGGAAGGGCACCGGTGAGCCTGCTTTCATCGGTGATTGCACCATCCTTCATCGGTACATTGAAATCACACCTTACAAGAACTCTCCTGCCGGTTACCTCTATATCCTCTACGGTCTTTTTATTAAATCCCATAATCAATCCCCTCTCGCATAACACTTGATATTCTATCAACTTAATTTTTTCCTATTGCCGGTATAAAAATACATTTAATTTAGTAACGTAATATATCTACAGATGCGGAAATTTACACCTTAGAATTCGACTGAGAAAACATCGAATCTTCACCGATTTTTCCGTATGTAAAATTTCATCATTTATCGCAACAATAAAATATCCAATCTTCACGGATTTTTATTGTTGCTCATTCAAAAGAAAATTTACATACAAGGCGATAAATTAAAAAAATAAATTTCCGCATCTATACTGCCAAACCATTAAGAGTCACATGATTTACCTTTGCAGGTTGACAGAAAACTGAAGCACTTCATAATATTTTCATAATTCGTTTTTTAGGAATTTATTAACAGGCTGACTTATGGTAATATATAAGTAAGATAAAAATCGTAATGAGGTGTTAATATGAGAATTCAAGCGATTATGACTAAAAGGGACAACCTTTCTGTTGTTTCCAGTGACGACTGTTTACAATTGGCTCTGGATAAGATGAAGCAGGCTGGCATCAAATCCATTCCTGTGGTAAACAAGAACAAGTTCATCGGTATTATTTTTAAGGACAAAATATTGGAGGCATGCTTAGATTCCAATGATTGCGCAAAGGAATTCTCTGAAAGGAAAGTAGAAACTCTGATTGATGAAATCCCGGTTATGCCGGAAAGCAGCAACTTTGAATCGGTAGTAAATACGCTGAGGGAAAAGGATGCCATGTTCCTGGCTATAACTGATTCGAAGAACAATTTTGTAGGTATCGTTACCCACAAATCCATATTTGATGAATTTACAGATATACTTGGCCTTTATAATGGCACGAAATTGACGGTTTTCTTGTATGATATGCCGGGACAGCTGGCGAAGATCAGCCAGGTTTGTGCAAAACATAATGCAAATATTCATAATCTTGTAGCCAGTAATCCCAAGAGCAAGCTTGACATAAAGGAAGTAATTGTGAGAGTTGATAATTCCAAAGCCGAGGAAATCAAATCCGATCTTGAAAGAGCCGGCTACAGAGTGGATATTGGATAGGATGATAATAGAGAGGGCTGCCAATTGGCAGCCCTCTCTATTCAAAAGGATATCTGTCATATCCCCTAAAAATTTATTTAACCAATGTCTTTCCTGTCATCTCACCAGGTATTTCAACTCCCATAGCCTGAAGCATTGTTGGAGCAATGTCTGCCAATACTCCGCCGTCTCTCATTTCTGTTGCGTCCTTTGCAACATAAAGGAAAGGTACCGGGTCGGTAGTATGAGCCGTCATAGGAGTACCGGTGGAGTAATCTATCATCTGCTCTGCATTTCCATGATCTGCAGTGATGAACACTGTCCCTTCCTTTTCAAGAACCTTGTCCACAATTTTTCCGAGACATACGTCCACTGCTTCGATTGCAGCCTTTGCCGCCTCGAATATACCGGTGTGTCCAACCATGTCCGGGTTTGCAAAGTTCAAAATCACCATATCATACTCATCGGAATCCAATCTCTTCAGCATTTCGTCAGTAACCTCATAAGCGCTCATCTCAGGCTTAAGGTCATAGGTAGCAACCTTTGGGGAAGCTATAAGTGCTCTGTCTTCGCCTTCATTTGGAGCCTCTACTCCGCCGTTGAAGAAGAAGGTTACATGGGCATACTTTTCTGTTTCAGCAATTCTCAGCTGCTTCTTTCCAAGCTTGCTCACATATTCACCGAGAGTGTTTGAATAGGACTGTGGCCTGTATGCAACTTCAACATTTTCTATAGTCTTGTCATACTGAGTCATGCATACATAAGTCAGGTTCAAGGTTTCTCTTTCAAAGCCGTCAAACTTCCTGTCATTTATGGCTCTTGTTATTTCTCTGGCTCTGTCCGGCCTGAAATTGAAGAATATTACGGAATCCCCGTTCTTTATATGGGCAGTGGGCTTTCCATCTTCTGAAACAACAGTAGGAAGAACGAATTCATCAGTCTTGTTGTCTGCATAGGATCTCTCCATTGCTTCAACGGCACTGGAAGCATTTTCGCCTTTTGCATTTACCAACGCGTCATAGGCAAGCTTAACTCTTTCCCATCGGTTGTCTCTATCCATTGCGTAGTATCTTCCGGTAACTGTGGCAATCTTTCCATTGCCAAGCTCCTTAAGATAATTTTCTATATTCAATATATAATCTTTTCCTGAAGAAGGCGGAGTATCTCTTCCGTCCATAAAGGCATGAAGATAAACTCTTGACAAGCCCTTGTCCTTTGCAAGCTTGAAAAGTGCCTTAACATGATCTATATGTGAATGTACTCCTCCATCGGACAGCAGTCCAAGCAGATGAAGGGAAGTATTATTTTTCAATGCATTATCAATGGCCTTGTTCAATGCTTCATTTTCAAAGAAATCCCCATCCATGACGGCCTTTGTTATTCTTGTAAGCTCCTGGTATATAATTCTTCCGGCACCAATATTCAGGTGTCCAACTTCCGAATTGCCCATCTGGCCATCTGGAAGCCCTACATCCATACCGCTGGCTCCCAGCTGTGTATGCGGGTACTCTGCAAAAAATCTGTCATAGTTTGGCTTGTAAGCTGCTCTAACGGCATTGCCGTCTACTTTATCAGTCAGGCCAAAACCATCAAGTATCATTAACATTACAGGTTTCTTAGTCATGTTTGTCCTCCATTTTTCTAATTTTTAAGCCCGGATTTAGTACATCTTAAAACTCGTGACAGGCCGCTATATGGGGTAGTTCTTTAGGGTCGCGGACTGTCACGTAGAGTACTTATACTTACACCAACAATATAACTAGTTAACTAGCTATATTGTTATATAGTTGTCTACTCACCCGGGCTATGTACTTTTAGTAGTTAACTATAGCTGCAAAGTCTGCAGGAACCAGGCTTGCTCCTCCAACCAGGGCTCCGTCGATATCTGACATACCCATCTGTTCCTTTATTGTAGATGGCTTTACAGATCCGCCGTACTGGATTTTTATTGTATCGGCAACTTCTGCACCGTAAATATTCCTGACACAGCTTCTTATGAAGGCTATTGTTTCATTAGCCTGCTCATTAGTAGCTGTCTTACCTGTTCCTATTGCCCAGATTGGTTCATAGGCTATTACAAGAGCCTTAACCTGGTCAGCAGTGAGGCCCGCAAGGTCAAGTTTAACCTGTCTTCCTATAACCTCTTCGGTCACATTGGCTTCTCTCTCTTCAAGGGATTCGCCAACACAGAGAATCGGTACCAAATTGTGAACAAAGCAAGCCTTTAACTTCTTGTTTACCGATGCATCGGTCTCATTAAAGTATTGTCTTCTCTCACTATGTCCTATTATAACATAATCTATGGCCATTGCCTCCAGCATTCCCGGAGAAACTTCACCGGTAAATGCTCCCTTTTCTTCAAAGTACACGTTCTGTGCACCAACCTTTATATTGCTGCCGGCCGCAGCCTTTTTAACTGCATCAAGGCATACAAATGTAGGACAAACTACCACCTCACACTTTGCATCCTTTACAAGAGGCTTTAATTC
>JAUZPH010000025.1 GCA_030706065.1 Bacillota bacterium
CCTGATTTCCAGGCAGACTGCTGTTTCTAATAGAAAAGTTCAAAATCCGGAGCTGTTATTTCCGTGCCGTTACCGCTGTTATATTTCTCATAGAGATCTTCAGCCTTCTTATAGTTATCCGTAATGGTCTTTTTTGTATTTGGGTCCGTTGAGCCGTTAATCCCCTCATAGGCCTTCTCAAGATTGTACCTTCCCCTCTTTACATCGCCTTCAACCTGAATATAATAACAGCCTGCATTATTAAGGGTCAGTATATCTTCCTGATCAGCCGCATAAGCATTCCTGATTTCTTCTATTCCCTGGTTGTACTTGCCCTGAATTATATATACTGTTCCCAGTGATCTGTGGTATTTGGGCACTGTTGTATCAATCTCAATACACTTTTTAAGTATACTTACCGCCTCATCATAATTTTTATTATTTAAATCTATCATAGCCATATTGTATTTTGTCTCTGTGTCCTTTGGCTTTACAATTTCAAAGAGCTTGAAATATTCCATGGCCTTTTGGGCATTCTGGGTTGTATGCCAGTAATAATCGGCAATGGTACTCATCATATTATAATTGTAAGGTTCCAGGTAAAGGGCTGTCCTAAAAAATGGCTCCCCCTCGCTGCTCTTTCCCATAGCCTTCAGAATTTCCGTCATAAGAAAACCATAATTGTCCGGGTACTGCTTGTTTTTAAGAATTGACAGCTTGCAGTATTCCAGCGCCTTGGCATAATCCTTCTTCTCAAAGTAGAACCAGCCTGCAGTATGCAGCGGCCTGTAATCCTGATCATTCTTTTGTATGAGTTCGTTCAAAAGCTCATTTGCCATATCTGCCTTGCTGCTGTTCTGATAGATGGCAGCCTGGATCAAAGTCTTTTCGTAGCTTCCAACATCCGACGAAGACGCCTGATTCAGAAGGTTCTGAGCCATATCTGAAGTATCCCCGCTCATGGAATATACCTTGGCCATCCACATCTTATAGGAAGGTTCCAGAGGATTCGCCTGGGAAAGTGCCGTTAACTTTTCCAGTAATTTATCCTTGTCGTATGTAAATACCTCAGCCAGAACATCAAATATCCTGTATTCATCCTTGTCCTTATACCAGGCATTTTTTAACGTATTCAGCCCTTCATCCCAATTGTCCATCAGAATCTGGAGATATGAGTATTGAGCCATATCGTAGGCAGATTCAGTGTCTACAGGGTAATTACTAATTAACGTTTTGGCCATATCGGCATTGTCATTTGCCATATATACAGGAATCATTGTCCTTATGAGCTTCTTGTCATTCTTGTACATGTCCATTGCCTTCTGTCCATATTCCAGAGCACCTTTATAATCCTTGTCCATGAACTCCGTAAATACTATGTAATCTGCTGCCTCCGAGTCCTTCTGTTCGAAGTTTTCAATAAGGACCTTGCCGTTTCCCGAAATATTTTTCTCCCTGATCTCCTTGGCCTTGTCCAAATATCTACCGGAATTTGTGACATCTCCCTGGATTGAATAAATTTCGGCAATCTTCACTGGCCACATGGGGTTGTCCTCTTCATTCTTGGAAAGCTTCTCATATTCGTCAATGGCCTTTGCATACTGGCCGTCATAAAAATACTTTTCGGCGTCATTGTCGGTGATACTTACAATCTCTTTAACCACTCTATTTTCAGACCGGTATATACCATAGGCGCTCAGGGAGACACCGACTAAAATAGCAGCCATATATATAAGCACTGTTTTAAAATTCAGTTTTATTTTCATAATCTTTTTAATTATGTTTGAGTACTCGATCCTATTCCCCACAACCATCAACCTTTCATAATTCCTACATATGTATTTTACCAAATTAATTATATAATTACCACTGCAAATATTTTGTCTAAATTTCGAACAAAGCCCAAGTTTAACTCCCCAAAATATTCGTTAGACAAATTTATTTTAATAATATAAAATAAATGGAGAAGGAAAGGTGGGTATTTTACATGGGTAGCAGGAGTAAAAGAAATAATAAAAACAAGCGAAGGACCGATATATTTAAGCTTTCGATAATCATGGCTCTGATACTTGTTCTTGCTGCAGGTGCAGTTATTATACTTATGAAGCAATCCGGAAGTACAAGTTCTATTCCGCAGGGCGCCGGAAAGAATACCGGCACAACAGCAGAACCGGAGAAAACACCCCCTCCAAAGCAGGCGGAGAGCACTCCGGAAGCAGGTGTACCGGAGACTCCGGCAAAAAAAGATACAAATGTGCTGCTCAGTGCCGTTGGGGACTGTACCATTGGGACTGATACAAAATTCAACCAAAGTACTTCACTTCCGGTAGTTGTACAAAAGCATGATAATGATTTAAGTTATCTGTTCAGCAATGTCTCCTCCATATTCAAGAATGATAATATTACCATTGCAAATTTGGAGACTACCTTTACAAATTCCAGCAGTAGAAGGGATAAAAATGCGGAAGTTCAATATTCCTTCAAGGGGGACCCTGAACTGGCAAAATCCCTTGTCCTTGGATCCGTTGAAGCTGTCAATGTATCCAACAACCATATTTATGATTTTGGAGATGAAGGTTTTAAGGATACCCTGGACACCTTAAAGGCTGAAAATGTAGCCTATTTCGGCGAAGGCAATCAATGGGTGACGGAGGTAAACGGAGTGACCTTTGGCTTTCTGGGTTATCAGGGCTGGTCCGCGGACAGCTCCTTTCTGAAAAAACTGAAAAATGACATAACGGCCTTAAAGACTAAAGCCAGTGTTGTTGTTGTGACCTTCCACTGGGGAGTGGAAAGATCCTATACTCCCAATGATGTTCAGCAGAAGCTTGCCCATTATGCAGTGGATTGCGGCGCCGATCTTATAATCGGCCATCATCCCCATGTTGTTCAGGGCATAGAAAAATATAAGGACAGATTCATATGTTACAGCCTGGGAAACTTTTGTTTCGGAGGAAACAGCAATCCTTCTGACAAGGACACTTTCATATTCCAGGCGGATTTCAAATTTCAGGATAAGAAGCTCAATTCCATCGGCGTCAAGGCTATACCCTGCAGGATTTCTTCCGTATCCTCCTATAATGATTACCGTCCCACACCGATGACCGGAGATAACAAATCGAAGCTTCTGAAAAAATTGAACGGCCTCAGCACGAATATCGGCTTTGAAATCAGTGATAACTTTAACTATTCAGCGGTAAAGTAGATATTTCTAATGACTATTTATAGAACCCAAAAAGTCTATTACATTCTGCTTTCGCAAAAATCCGTGAAGATTGTATATTTTGCTCGGCACAATGTGAGACTTTTAATGGGTTCTATATAAATACAATAGGTGGTGTCAAAAATTAAGATAAAATCGTTTTTCAGCATATCAGTATCAAAAGCAGTATTGTTTCTATCAAAAAAGTTTTTAAAGGGCGGCAGCAATTTCCCCGGCAGAATAGCTTTGAAAATTGACCGTGATATACTATCCGTTGTAGCCAGGGACTACAGCGTGATTTTGATAACCGGTACCAACGGGAAGACAACAACCACCAGCATGATATACAATATAATAAAGAAAACCGGGAGCAATGTGATAACAAACGGCACCGGAGCCAATATGCTTCCCGGAATAACAGCCAGCTTCGTGGATAACTTCAGCTTCTTTAAAAAGAAAAAAAATAACTATGCAGTGATAGAGGTTGATGAAGCGAATCTGAAGTATATAACAAAATATATAACCCCGAGAATAATAACAATAACAAATCTATTCCGTGACCAGCTGGACAGATATGGCGAGGTATATACTACCTTAAGCAAGATCATGGAGGGAATTCACAACCTTCAGGACTGTACACTTGTACTTAATGGTGATGAGTCTCTCCTTGGAGATATCAATGCCGGCGGCAGGGTGAGCTACTACGGTTTCAAGAGCAGCTTTGACGATAATAAGGAACTGGAGATGAATGCGGATGCAAAGTTCTGTAAGCACTGCAAGAATCCCTACGAATATGATTTGATAACCTATAACCATCTTGGTAAGTATCACTGTCCAAACTGCGGGTACAGCAGGCCTTCTTTAAATTATGTTGTGGACTCAATAAACGAGATGACCCCCTATGGCTCCGTAGTTGAAATTAACAATAAAGAGTATGCCGTGGGCCAGCCCGGAGTATACAATATCTATAATGGCCTCTGCGCCTATTCCGTATGTAAGGAATTATGCATAGATGATAATGTTATTTATGAATCCCTTAAAAATCAGAACAGCCATTTCGGCCGCCAGGAAACTCTGAATATAGATGGAAAAGAGCTGAAGATAATACTTGTAAAAAACCCGGCGGGCTACAATCAGGCCATCGATACCGTAAGCCTTGACAGCAGAAACTTCAGTGCCGCCTTCCTTTTGAATGACAACTATGCCGACGGAAGGGACATTTCCTGGATATGGGATGTAAACTTCGAAAAAATGCTCCCTTTAAAGATTGAGGACATTATCATTGGAGGAATAAGGCATCAGGACATGGCGGTGAGGCTGAAGATTGCCGGCTTTGACACGGATAAGTTCGTTATAAGCGGAGATTTCGAAAGTATTGTTGAAAATATAAAAAAATCCGAAAGCAGCTTTATATATGTTCTGGCAACCTATACTGCCATGATTGATTTCAGAAAATACCTCCACAGCAAAGGTTACATAAAGAAGCTGTGGTAAAAGGAAGGTGGAAACTAAATTGGAACTCAACATCTGTCATCTCTATCCTGACCTTTTAAACGTCTATGGGGATATCGGCAACATACTGATTCTGAAATACAGAGCTGAAAAAAGAGGTATAAAGGTCAATATAATCAACTGCTCCATTGGCCACAGCTTTGAAAAAGACAAATATGACATAGTATTTTTCGGAGGAGGCCAGGACTACGAACAGTCCATTGTGTCTCCGGACCTCATTACTCTCAAAAAGCAACAGCTTCTGGAATATGTCGAGGATAACGGGGTGCTTCTCGCCATATGCGGCGGTTACCAGCTCCTGGGCAAGTACTATACTACCCCTGAGGGAGAAAAACTGGAGGGCCTATCCATCCTTGATCTATATACCGAGGGCGGAGATACAAGGTTCATCGGAAACACTTTGATTTACAATGAGGATTTCGATGAAACCTATGCAGGTTTTGAAAACCACTCCGGCAGAACTTATACCGGTAACCTTCAGCCTTTGGGAAAAACTCTCCTGGGGTACGGCAATAACGGTGAAGACGGCAAGGAAGGCTGCATATACAAAAACACCTTCTGCAGCTATTTCCACGGTTCTCTGCTGTCAAAGAACCCGGAACTTGCGGATAGGCTTATAACCAGGGCCCTGCAGAAAAGATACGGAGATGTCACACTGGCTCCCCTGGATGACAGCTATGAACTTCAGGCTAAAAAGCATATAGAAGTCCTCGGAAGAGGCAAAAAAGTAGGCTCAGCTTCTTAACTGAGCCTGTTTTTATCCATCGATTATTTTTCTCTTCATGAGTTCTCTTTCCTCTTCCGTTGTAATATCATCAAAGGTTCTGAACACAAATCCATTCTTTTTCAGGTAGCTTACAATATCCGGAAGTGCCTGCACCGTAGTAACCTTTGTCGGAGCGTCATGCATCAATATAACCGCAAATTTTAAATTTTTGCAGCTTCTAATTACTGAATTCTTTATCTTTTCAGCGTCCACAGTGGCTTTTTCCGCATCAAGGGAGTTTACATTCCAGTCCACATATTTCAGGCCCCTCCCCTTTAAGGCTGCTTTTATCAGTCCGGCTGTTCCTCCCTTGGCTGCGGTGTTGGATGAGCCGCCGGGCATTCTCAGATATGGTGCCGTCCTTTTCCCTGTCAGGTTCCGAATCACAGCCACATCACGGTTTAAATCCTCGAAGTAGGCAGCGAGATTCTGATATATTGAATACTTATGGCTGTAGCTGTGGGGCAGTATGCACATGCCGTATTGATTCAGCCGTTCAACTATTTCCTTGTTCTTTTCCGCTTCAGTACCCACTATGAAAAAGCTAGCTTTAACTCCATTTTTATTAAGTATGTCCAGTATTTTCATAGTATTCTGTTTAGACGGGCCATCATCGAAGGTCAGATATACTTCCTTTTCATACAGAGGTATTTTTTCCTTTCTATGGATTAATCCCACATTTTTTTCATCATCTGCAGGAAGCTCAGCTGCAGGAAGCCCACTGCTCCAGATGGCCTTTAATCCTCTTTCATTGGGGGACGGTTCATGATAACTTACAAAGCTTGAACTTTCCGGTACTTTCTCTTCATCGGTACGTCCCCCATGTATTCCATTATATTTCAATAAGGCTATACCGCATAATATTATTAGAAGAAATACACTTCTAACCCCCACTCTTTGAATGCTCAATGAAATATTTAATCTTCTCATCTGCTTCCCCTTATAAATGAATAACCCTAGATTATTTTGTCTTTATAATATATATAATCTGCAGTATAGAGAAAATTAAAAGTGGAAATTAATGAAAAAAAGCGCCTCAGCGCTTTTTCTACTTTTCATATCCCTGTGGATGCCCCAGGTGCCATTTCCATGCGGTCTCAATTATAGTTTCAAGTGAATTGAACTTAGGTTCCCAGCCAAGAGCATCAATTGCCTTTTGAGATGAAGCAATCAGCACTGCAGGGTCACCGGCTCTTCTCGGTGCCACTTCAGCCTTTATCTCGCGGGCTGTTACTCTTCTTGCAGCCTCGATGACTTCCTTGACGGAGAAGCCCTTTCCGTTTCCGAGATTGAAGATTGCACTGTCCCCGCCATTTCTCATCCTGTTTAGTGCTAGAAGATGAGCGTCTGCCAGGTCCGATACATGGATGTAATCCCTTGTACATGTACCGTCCTCTGTGTTGTAATCATCTCCAAATATCATTATCTTCTCCCGCTGTCCCAGAGCCACCTGCAATATAAGGGGTATCAGATGGCTTTCCGGCCTGTGGTCCTCTCCGATGCCTCCATTTGGATGAGCTCCCGCTGCATTAAAATATCTGAGTGCCGTAAACCTTATCCCGTAGGCTTGACTCGACCACTTCAAAACTTTCTCCACCATGAGCTTGGATTCTCCGTAGGGGTTTGTCGGGAAGGTCCTGTCATCCTCCTGTATCGGCGTACTCTCAGGTTCTCCGTAGGTAGCCGCCGTTGAAGAGAAGACAATATATTTCACTCCATAATCTCTCATAGCCTCCAGCAGGCTTATTGTGCCTCCAACATTGTTATTAAAATATTTCAACGGTTCCGTTACACTTTCGCCGACCAGTGAATCTGCAGCAAAATCAATAACAGCCTCTATATTATTTTCCTCAAAAACCTTATCCAGTATCTTTCTGTCCCTCAAGTCTCCCTCATAGATGAGCTTGCCTTTGACCGCATCCCGGTGACCCTTCTGAAAATTGTCCAGGATTACGACTTCTTCGCCTTTTTCAATGAGCTCCGCCACCATATGGCTTCCTATGTATCCTGCTCCTCCGCATACCAGTATTGACATTCAATTACCTCCTTCAAATCTCTTCTGTCTTATTCTAACACAACGAGGCTGAAGATTGAACCTTTTTGTTACGAGTCCGGCCAGGTCCCCATACAGGTTTAAACGCCCTAAAGTTTGATGTTGGCCGTTTAAACCTGTTGGACAGGAAGAAAAGAAGATAACTTGTTATATTGTTATATTTCTGCGGGAATTTATGTTCCTTCCAGGCCTGATTTTACTTGCTTACAGTGATTTCTATATTACCATCCCTGCTGTCTGCTGTAATATGACAGTGAGGATAAACCTCGCCGCTGATAATCTTCTTTGCTATATCAGTCTCCAGGGTATTCTCAAGGTACCTTCTCATAGGCCTTGCACCATATATGGGATCATACCCCTCATCTATCATGGCTTCCTTCGCTGCATCCGTTATATCCATGGTTATCTCCCTCTCCAGAAGCCTGAACTGGAATTCCGCTGCAAAGATATCTATTATCTTCTTTATTTCCCTTCTTCCAAGGGGCTTGAACAGTATAATATCATCCAGCCTGTTTAAAAATTCCGGCTTGAATCTTGACTTGAGCTCATCCATAACCTCTTCCCGAATATCTTCATCAATAGTATCCGACCCGGTATTTTCAAGTAAGTTTCCGCTGCCCAGGTTTGAAGTCATTATTATAATGGAATTCTTAAAGTCCACCACTTTCCCCTTGTTATCCGTAAGCCTTCCGTCATCCAGTATCTGAAGGAATATGTTAAATACATCGTCATGGGCTTTTTCAATCTCATCAAAAAGTATGACGCTGTATGGCTTCCTTCTCACCGCCTCGGTGAGCTGTCCCCCTTCCTCATAGCCCACATATCCCGGAGGAGCACCAATGAGCCTGGATACGGAGTACTTCTCCATATATTCAGACATATCAATCCTTATGATATTGTCCTCGCTGTCAAAAAGTGTTCTGGCAAGGGTTTTGGCAAGCTCCGTCTTTCCCACTCCCGTTGGCCCCAGAAAGATGAAGGAACCAATAGGCTTTCTGGAATCCTTCAGCCCCGCCCTGGCTCTTATGACTGCATTGGATACGGACCTCACTGCCTCCTCCTGCCCAATGACCCTCTTTGACATTTCCTCTTCAAGCCTCAAGAGCTTCTGTCTCTCTGTTTCTACCAACCGTGAAACAGGTATTCCGGTCCACCTGGCTACTATTTCAGAAATTTCTGATTCAGTAACCTCTTCCTTCAGCAGTGCCTCATTATAGTTTTCCTTAATCAAGGCTTCCTTTCTCTTGATTTCCTCTTCCAGCTGGGGTATGACTCCGTATTTATATTCAGCAACTCTATTCAAGTCGTATTCTCTCTCTGACTTCTCCAGTTCTCCCCGGGCTTCGTCCAGTTTAGATTTCAGTTCCCTTACCTCTGTTATATACGCCTTCTCTTTCTCATACTTTGCTGTCATTTCATTATCCCTGGACTTAAGTTCGCTGAGCTCCTTTTGAAGTACTTTGAATCTCTCCATGGAAGCAAAATCGTTCTCTTTAGACAGGGCTTCCATTTCTATCTCCATTTGAAAGATTCTCCTTCTGACCGCATCCAGCTCCGCAGGAAGGCTGTCTATCTCCAAACGGATCATTGCTCCGGCTTCGTCTATGAGATCTATGGCCTTATCCGGCATAAATCTGTCCGTTATGTAGCGGTGAGACAGTTTGGCAGCTGCAACAATGGCAGAATCATGGATTCTAATGCCGTGGTGTATCTCAAACCTCTCTTTCAGCCCTCTCAAGATGGATATTGTATCATCTATGGTAGGCTCCTCTACTGTTACCGGCTGGAATCTTCTTTCAAGTGCCTTGTCTTTTTCAATGTATTTTCTATATTCATCAAAGGTGGTGGCCCCAATACAGTGCAGTTCCCCCCTTGCCAGCATGGGCTTTATTATATTCCCCGCATCCATGGCGCCGTCAGTCTTCCCCGCCCCGACAATGGTGTGAATCTCGTCAATGAATAATATTATCTTTCCTTCACTGTTTTCTACTTCCTTTAATACCGCCTTCAGCCTCTCCTCAAACTCCCCCCGGAACTTTGCTCCGGCTATTAAAGATCCCATGTCCAGTGAGAAGATGACCTTGTTTTTCAGCCCTTCCGGGACGTCTCCCCTCACAATTCTCTCCGCCAGTCCCTCAACTATGGCTGTCTTTCCCACTCCGGGTTCCCCTATTAACACAGGATTATTCTTCGTTCTTCTGGACAGAATCCTTATTGCCCTTCTTATCTCTTCATCCCTTCCAATCACCGGGTCCAACTTATGTTTCTTTGCTTCCTCTACGAGATTTCTCCCATACTTCACCAATGCTTCATAGGTGCCTTCGGGGTCCTGGGTTTCTACCTTCTGGTTGCCCCTTATCTCCTTTAAGGCATTCAGGAATCTATCTTTGCCTATATCCTGTTTTCTCAGAATTTCCCCTACGGTGCCCTTCTTGTCAATATCCATTATCGCCAGCATGAGATGCTCTACACTAATATATAAGTCCTTGAAGTCCCCGGCTATCTTTTCAGCAGTCACCAGTACCTCCTCGATTCTCCTGGTGGCGTATATCCCTGAGGTTCCCGCCCCTTCACCCAAAACCTTTGGCATTCTGCTTAATTCAGAATTGACATTGTCCCTCAAATATTTGACATTAACCCCCATCTTGCCCAGCACATTAGGAATAAGCCCATCGTTGTCACTTATAAGTGCGCTGAAAAGATGGATAACATCCACCTGCTGATGATTAAATCTTACGGCTGTGGCGTGGGCCTCTCCAAGGGACTGCTGCACCTTCACCGTCATTTTATCGATATCCATTTTACCACCTCACTAAAATCCTTTCTCCATATTTAGCCTATAGCTATATTATATTTCATCTAAAAACAACTTCAACTATATTCTTACCAAAATTCAACTGCCGTACAAACCTTGAAGACAAGACTTATACGGCAGTTTATTGTCAGAAAATTGAACTACAGCTTTTTTTCAAGAAACATAGCCAGGGAGAGATACTTTATTGCATCATTAACCTGTCCTAATTTGTGATACATATTGCCCATCTCCAGATATCTTTCATATCTCTCATATTTGTTTCCGTACTTGAAAAGGGCATCCATGGAGAGATTCATGTACATCTCAGCTGAAGAGTAATTGCCCTGCTTTTGCAGTATCAGAGCCCTATAGTAATAGGTCCTCTCTATATATCTTACATTATCAAGCATGATGGCAATATTGGAGGCCTCGTCACATACCTCCTCGGCAATATCGAAGATGCCGTTTTCGATGAGTTCTCCAATACAATTTATCATATATCTGACCTTGCTGTCTTTTCCCTCGTCCGGATAGATATCCAGTCCAAGCTTTATGTATTCCACAGCTCCAACCGGGTTTCTGGCCTCAAACATACATCGGGCAAAATCAAATATGGCATTGCATTTGCTTTTCACATCGCCTTCATAGCATTCATAGGCACTTTTTTCATAATCCTCAAAGGAATCCTCACCTATTTTCAGTGCAAGTACCGCAAGAATATGATACATCTTTCCTTTTTCGATTTTGTCCGTCACCACAGAAACAAGGTTTTTCAATTTATCTGTCAGTTTAAAGACAGCATCATATCTTCCAGCCATTATATAGCAATTCATCTCATTATATATTACCTTTGCCATTTCCTCGGTGTCGTCACTATTCTTATGTTCCAGGTAATTCCTAATACTGTTGAAATAATTAACTGCCTGATTGTATTCCTTGTTGAGAAAAAAGTATTTACCCATATCGCTGTGATAAGTCAAGTAATTTATGTCTTCGGATGACTTGTTATAGATATCATAATACTTTGAGGTAAGCATCTGAACAACCTGACATTTCTCTTCCTCGAGATAATGAGAAACAAGCATATGCATCAATTGGAAAGAGATATCATAATAGTTGTTTTCCAACGCATAGTTCAGATTATATTCCAGTACTTCCTCATAATCCTTGATATTCTTCCTGTTGCTGAATATTTTAATATTGTTCTCAATCTGTGTTTTTGTGCTTTCCGTTAAATAATCGAAGCCGATACCTAGTTTCTCGGAAATAAACCTCAGGGTTTCCGGTTCAGCCTTTATCTTGTCATTTTCTATGCAGCTGAGCTTTGAAACCGATAATTTATCACCACATAAATCCTTTAAGGTCAAACCTTTATAGATTCTGGCTCTTTTTATTTTCTCACCGGTAGTTAATACTTCCATAATATACCCACCTATCCAAACTATCTGTAAAATCAGGAAATTTCATAATTATATTTCGGGTTACCATCTCACGTTTAAGATAACGAAGATGGTATTTTTTTCAGATGAAATATTAAATTCATGAATTATGCAATTCCCTCCAGTATAGAGCTTGTCTATTCCCTGATAATACCAAGTTTCCTGAAGATTTCTACGCCTTCATTCAAATACTTGGCGGCTTCCTTATCCATCTTGTTATCGATATAGAACTTGCCTAAAATCACTGAGATTTCCGCTGCCTCCTTGAGCAGTTCCATATTCTTTGCGAAATCAAGTGCAGTACGCAGGGTATTCTCAGCCTCCCGAGAGTTGTTTTCCAAAAGATTCACCCTGTACCTCAGAAGGTAATAGCTGATCAGGGAACCATTGTCTCCGTCCTTGATATTGTTTATTATCTCAGACAGCACTATGTTACAATTTTCAACATCCTTTAACCTGATATAGTTCTCACAGATATTAATCAAGGTGTCATTCAGATGCTCATCCTTATACTTCTCTCTTATTTCCTTTGCCTTGTTCAAGTGTTTGAAGGACTCCTCAATGTTTTCAAATTCATAGAAAAGCCTTCCGAGATTATTCTCAATTTCACCTATATAGGCTATATCCTCCAATTCCTTGAATACACTCAAGGTTTTCTTGGAATATTTTATTGCGTTGTCTATATCGCCTTTCCTGCTGTACTCCTCTGAAAGGAGCATAAGAGTTTTTCCGTACTCTTTCTTGTTATTGAGTTGGTCGAATTTCTCCTTTGCAAGGAAAGAATAATTAATAGCCTTCTCAATATTATCCAATTTAAAATAGGTCATGGCAGTATTGTAAAATATCTCTGCCAGTAAAACGTCATCCCCTATTTCATTATCCGTGTATACCTTTTCTGCCTGCTGAAGATAGCTATTGGAGGAATGGTATGCCCTGAGCACGTAAGTAATCTTGCCAAGATTCAAAAATGTATTGACAGTATCCTCGAAGGAGCTCCGTTTTATAAATATAACATTTGCCGATAAAAGAAACTG
The DNA here is from genome assembly GCA_030706065.1 of Bacillota bacterium. GTDB lineage: Bacteria > Bacillota > Clostridia > Clostridiales > Clostridiaceae > JAEZDX01. The sequence goes on from JAUZPH010000025.1 coordinate 12,780, forward strand.
TTGTGCAGCAGCATATTCTTCCCGTTTCACATGGATTCGTGCTCTTATGAAAAGATTTCTCGCCTTTCTGTACTCCAAATTATACTTTTCTGCATAATACAGAGACATTTCCACGTTTTGCTCCGCAATGGTCAAATCTCCGTCCAGTATATTTGACTCAGCGATATTCTCATAATAAAGACAAATCTTTTCTGCCTGGGATTCCTCAGTCTCCATTAAAAACTCAACGGTGGTCTGTAAGGTACTTGCAAGGTACTCCAATAAGTCCATACTCGGATTAGATTTACCTGACTCAACTAAAGAAATCTGCCCGGGCGTAATTCTATCGCCGGCAAGGTCCTTAAGGGTCATGTCCAATTCTTTTCTTCTTCTTTTTATCTTTTCGCCCAGAGATAATATTTCCATATCCACTCTTCCTTTACTCATACTCAGGTATATCCTTATATATCATATTTTTAACAATGATAAATTATGGGGAAACTTATTTTATAAGTCAGCAAAACAGCGAATCCTCACCGTCTTTTGACGCATCATAAATTTAAGTTGAAGTACTTTCCCTATTTTATACAAATTCTTCTATTATTATATCACATTTTAATGTCCACATATATGATATCTGATATATTTTTTCAATTTTTCTATAATTAAATTAAATTTCTTTATATTTTAGATAGAAAGTGAAAATTTAAATTCATTGAGCTGTCCCATAAATCAAAATATAAACTCACACATCCATATAGATTAATTTGCACAAAATACGCTTTCCCTCTCTATCCTCGAAAAACAATGCAGGCATGCCCGTCAGCCGGATATGCCTGCATTATTTTTATTTCATAAACTAACTTCTCATCTTTCGAACGGTATTATATACTCCGCCGGCCACATCCAGCATCATCCGTCCGTTTCTTTTTATCATCTTCTTCGTGTCCTTATCCAGTTCAGGTAAAATCATCAATCCCACAGCAGCTCCTATTATAGCTCCGGCAGTCACTCCACTTACAAAACCTCTTGCCATATTCGCCACACTCCTTCAGTATCAATTTACCCTTAGGATATGCATAAATTGCTATAATAAACCTGTTACTTTTTACCACTACTTAACGACAACTATCTTCTCCATTATCTGTTCATCCTTGATAATTTCCCTGAACTTGTTCTTCAACTCCTCGGAAGCTGCCAGCACATGCTTGTGCCTCAGCAGCTTTTCAGTTTCATAACCGAGGTTGAGCCCGCCGGATACCTTGGCAAATTCATCAACTATCTCGTTATACAAATCGCCGGTATGACTGTCTACCTTCACAAAGTATACCTTCAAGTCATGCTCCTTCACAAGCCTGTTATACATCTCAAAATATTGTCTTGAGGATTCTTCCCTTCTCTCCCAGAATCCTGTGGCATGATAGGCTACACCTTCGTAGTCATGAAAAATAACAACTTCCTTGATACCATTTTCTGCACAGTACAGAAGTGCTCTTATACAGGCCTTCAATTCACCGCCGATCTGCCTAATGGACTTCTGGCTGCTGTCCTCCGCAGCGCCATTTTCTATGTAGGAGATAACATCTTCCTTAACGATTAAAAGCCCATAGGAATATTTTCCGCTTATATCATTATAACTTCCATCCACATAGGCATGATGAATATACATGGGATACTCATCTTTTCCCTTCCTTAAAATAGGGTCTTCCACGGAAAGATAGTGTTCTGCCTCCTCCCTGGAATTAAAGCTCTTATACTTTGCACCTTTAACACCCTTAATCAGCGATTCACACTCATTCCAGGAGTCCAAAATAATATTGGATACCCTCTCCCCCTTCAGGCTGTTGTAGCCTTCCTTAACTGCATATACTTTCTTCGCCATCCGTCTCTTTCTCCTTTACCTCTTCTTGTATAACTTCACCGCTTTGCCTTTTCACTGCCTTGGCCAGCCATCTGAAGCCCTTGGTCAGATTACTGACACCCACAAACTTCTGAAGGAACTTTATGCCGTTCCTTACAATCACAACAATATCCCCTTTTCCCTGCCAGTTTTCAACAACAACCTCCTCCGGAACATCACAGAGTATTTTATTCACTGCATAGAAGGCCAGTGCAAAATCGTCTATGCTTCCGATAATCGGTATGAAATCCGGAAGTATGTCAAACGGCAGTGCAAAATACGCTATCACTGACCCACATATTATTTTTGACTTAACAGGTACCCTTTTATCCCTAAATAACCTGACAAGCAGTGCAGCAATATCCGGCAGGACCATCATGTATGATATAAGTTCCTTGTATTTCTCAGGTGATTTGGAATTTATCTGCTTTCTCACCCTGCCATATGCATCTGTCTGAGCCGGTGTCATTGCCTGTGATGCCTTGACTAATTTTACTTGTCCATTCTCTTCCGGTTTGGGCTCCTCTTTCTTATCACTAATATCCAGCTTAATCTTACTCAGTTCAACAGTTATTGAATCCTCACCGAACCCCACAGCCTTTATGCCGAACTGAAGTTTGACAGGCACGCTTTTCATCAGTGCCGGTATATACAGGTTCACCATACCTTCATTGAAGGTGAGTCCATATTCCTTCAAGGTCTTACTGATTTGCTTCAGAGCTATATCCCTTATCCACTTGAATACCGGTACCTTTGCAATCTGAATCTTTTTAAGCATAAGCTTTATATTATGTTTATCCACTCCTTCAAGGCTCACTTCAAGCTTGAAAGGTATGGTAACAAGCTTTTTAAAGCTTCCGGATATGTACAACAGCTTGTCTATCTTTATTTCATTGATATTAAGTCCCGGAACCTTAACAAAATCGTCTATTATGCTCTTTATATCCTCTGAAGTTAATCTGATACTTGCATCACTTATGTTCATAATAACATCTCCTTCAAGAAACCATATATAACAAGTATACAACAAATATTACAATTGAGGAAACTCCATATAAACAATGAATGCAAAAAACAGTTCAGGTTTTATGCGAATATTTTTATAGATTCGGAAATTTACTTTCTAATTTATCGCCATGTATGTAAAATTTCTTTTGAATGAGCAACAATTAAAATCCGTGAAGATTGGATATTTTATTATTGCGATATATGTTGAAATGTTACATATGGAAAAATCGGTGAAGATTCGATATTTTCTCAGTCGAATACTAAAGGTTTAAATTTCCGCATCTTTATAATCTCCATAAATTGCTTTAGTAAATTTTATGAAGATTATTAGACAAGATAAAAAAAGTTGTTATAATATATTATGTAAACCAAACGGATGGTATAAATTATCTTTTTGAAAGGAGATAA
>JAUZPH010000250.1 GCA_030706065.1 Bacillota bacterium
CCCATTCTACTCCGTGAGCCTCTGTTCCTAAAAAATTATAGAAAACAGAAGGAAAAATGAAACTCTTATAGAAATGAATAGTCAGCGAGATAATGGCATAAATGTTTATATATGGCTGAGATAAACGCTATTTAAACAGGAGGCGTCTTATATGAGCAAGGTTATAATTCAGGAATGTAAAGATTATAATTTGGAAGCTGTGACGAATAAGATAAATGATGGTATAGAAAGGATAGGCCGGTGGGATAAATTTATTAAACCCGGTGATACAGTACTGCTAAAAGTCAATCTTATTGGGCCCAAGGCCTCTAATACTGCCTCTGTTACCCACAGTGAGTTTGTTCGGGCTGTTACCAGGATACTGAAGGCTCATGGCTGCAATGTTTGGATAGGAGACAGTTCCGGCGGAGCTATAGCAGGCATAGCTCCCACGGCACAGGCTATGAAGGTGGCCGGCTATGAGAAGGTGGCAGAGGAGGAAGGGGCTGTCATAAAGAACTTTGACCGAGAAGGGGTTACAGGGATAATACCTGAAAGCGGCTGCGAGGATGTAATGTATCTTGCCAGGCCGCTCTTTGATGCGGACGTGGTGATAAACCTTCCAAAGCTTAAAACCCATTCCGCTGCATACTATACCGGTGCGGTAAAAAATGTCTTCGGCTGTATTCCGGGGCTTGCCAAGGCAAAGTATCATAAAATCGGTGCAGAGCCTGAGGTCTTCGGAAATATCATATCGGACATCCATCGGGGAGCCAGGTTCAGCCTTCATATCATGGACGGGATACTTGCAATGCAGGGGGAAGGCCCAACGGCAGGGACACCCTATGAGGCAAATAAAATATTGATAAGTACCGATCCGCTTGCACTGGATACTGCTGCAATAAAAATGTTCGGAATGGAAATCGGCGAGGTTCCGATTCTGAAGGTTGCCGTTGAAAGAAAGCTTGGAGAAGGACGCCTTGAAAATATAGTTTTGGAAGGCGATTACACTTCAGTTCCCACCCTGGAAGGCTTCAAGCTTCCTAAACGCTTCAGGAGCAGCAAGGAGCGAAATAATAAAGTAATCGGCAAAGTAATTGACTTTCTAAAAGCCCGACCAAAGGTTAACATAAAGAAATGCAAGTCCTGCAATATATGCGTGGAAAGCTGTCCGGTGAAAGCCATCAACCGGGAAACCAAGGCCATTGACTATGAAAAATGTATTGAATGCATGTGCTGTCATGAGCTGTGTCTTGTACAAGCCGTTGAATTGAAAAATGTCAATACAGCTGCTGGTATATTAATGAAACTTTACAAGGGATAATATAAAAGAGCTGTCCTCAAAACAAAGATGGACAGCTCTTTTGTAAATGATTTGAACTCTATTTCAAGCTTTTCCTTACCAGATAGAAATCCTTCAGGTCCCTTTGCACACAAAGCCTGCTTGGTCAATTCTTCAAGGTCTCGAAGGTATACCCCTTGCTCTTAATATATTCGATCTCCTGCTTCATCGAGTCCAGGGTATTCTGCCTGGCTTCTGAATCGTGATTCAATACTATGACAACGGGCTTATCCTTCATTGTATTCTTGACATTTTCGAATAATTGCTGCGAAGTTCTTTCGCCGGGTTCGGCGTCTTGGCTTATGGCGTTCCAATCATATATCTTGTAGCCTTTTTGTGTCACATACTGTGCCTCAACCTTATGCTTTCCAAAGTTTCCTCCGGGGAATCTGAATGCCTTAACAGAAAACTCCGGTCCAAGGATTCCCTTCATCGTTTCCTCCCACTTGTCCATTTCCATCTTGAAGTCATCCAGAGAGGCATACATAGCTGTCGCGTCATGGGAATAGGTGTGGTTCCCAATTGCATGGCCTTCATCTATTATTCTTTTCAGAATATCCGGATTTTTCTCCACATTGGTTCCTATAACGAAGAAGGTTGCCTTTACTCCTTCCACCTTAAGCAAGTCCAGTACCTTTGGAGTAATGTTGGCTGAAGGGCCGTCATCAAAGGTCAAGTAGACTATCTTCTTAACAGGTTCAGGCGGCTTTGCAGCTTTCTCGGGAGGCTTCTTTTGATTCTCAGCTCTATTTTTTTCAGCAATTAATTTCTGTTCTTTCTCTTTTAGTGCAGCTTGTTTCTCCTTATACATTCCGCTCATTTTTTTCGCCTTTTCCAGTTGTCTTGGTTTAAGAGTCAGGTTACGCTGCCTACCGTAAAACTCCTTTAAGAGCGTATCGCCATATACTTCTCTGCCCTTTGAAAGAGGATTGATGCACACAAAAATAATAATTCCTGCCAAAAGCATACAGATCGTTATGCTTAATTTTATTCTCTTTTTCTTCATTTAACTCCCCACATTCCCAACAAAATTATTAACTATACCTTTTTATATATACGATCCATATGTTTATAAGTTACCAAAACGCCTGATGCTTCCACCCTCATACTGAAGATCTCCGCTTATACAGTTGAAAAGCGTTGTCTTCCCGGTGCCATTACGCCGAAGAAGCCCGTATATTTTCCCCTTCTCAAAGCTGCAGGAGGCCTTTTTCAGAACTTCCTTATCCCCGCAGCTTCTCTCTATATTCTCCAATATCGGCCTCAAGTTATCCGCATCCCGTTACATTCTCATATTTTTATTATACCATAACTATCCACAAATGTACTCCAAGTCCGACATTTATTAATATCTTTCGGTGCAAAATGTGTAATACTTTATTATTGACATAGACTTCCTATATCCGACACACCTCATAGTCAATACCATACCAGGTAAATTGTTCCTCGTGAGCTTTTAGCTTTAAAGTATCTACGTTATATGCTAAAATATTCATATAAAAGCAGAATTAAACCTGCTTGTTAACTGGAGTATTTTCATTGATTTATCCAGTTATATTAAATATTCTTGTAAAAATTCGATCAGTATTATTATAGACTGTCGCTACTTTACAAACATACACAATTACTGTTGTAGTATTTTAGGCAAGATGCCTGAAATACTGACAGCGGCAGTGGTTACATACTTACATTGAGGAGAGGGTTCAAATGGGACAAGCAAAACAAACCAGGTTCCACAGTTTTAAAAGGATTGCAATCTACGCTCTATCCGCAGCAGCAATTCTTTGTTTTTCCATGCTATTATTAAGCAGATTCACCTTTAAAAACACTCCAGGAAGCCCTGTTCTGAAGCATATTGACAACGGCCCTGGCAGCAATGCCGACAAAAACAAGGCTAATGCCGGATATGCCGATGATAACAGCGACAAAAAAGAAACAAACCTGCCGGCAGGCACTGATATGGACAACCATCTCGATGCACTGGCAATCAAGGGCCAAAAGGTTGCATACCTCACCTTTGATGACGGGCCTTCTCCAAAAACTACTCCAAAGATACTGAGTATATTAAACAGTTACAATATAAAGGGTACGTTCTTCGTCATCGGAAAACTGGCTGCTGCCAATAGAGATTTGATTGTAGCTGAAAAGGAAGCCGGAGAAACCATAGGAAATCATACCTACAGCCATGATTACAACTATCTGTACCAGAATCCTCAAAATCTCCTTGATGACATAAGCAAGTGTTCAGAAACCATACATTCCATACTGGGCCCGGACTATGACATCAAATATGTGAGATTCCCAGGCGGTTCCTTTGGCAAGAAGCTGGAACCCTTCAGAATGGCAGTTTCAGGCGCTGGTTATTCCTTTATAGACTGGAACAGCCTGAATGGTGATGCAGAGGGTACAAATATTCCTCCAGACAAGCTTCTCGACAGGCTGAAACAGACCAGCAAGGGCAAAAACACCCTGGTCATACTGATGCATGACGCTCCGGCAAAGCAAACAACCGTACAAGCTCTGCCGCAGATTATAGAATACTTAAAGTCACAGGGGTATATCTTTAAAGCTTTGGGGTGAGACAAGAACAGATAAGCTATAAAAAAACAGATTGAGCACGTCAGTTTCCACCGGTTGGGCTTCAACAGAATTTTGGAAATTGATGATGAAAAAGGGTGTCACAAAACTACTTGGAAACTGGTTTTGAAACACCCTCTTTATTTTATTTGGCAAAAGGCCTTGCATACAGTTGTTTTTTTGTCAGGCCTTTGGCCTTTGCAGACTTGGGCCAACCGCTGTTGGAGGCCGTTATATAAATAAACCTCGGAATCTTGGGAGAAACAAGCAGGTTCTCTCTTGTTCCTTCCGGGCCGTCAATATCCTTAGCCATTTCTGCCAGAGTTTCGTATATTGGCCGTTTAACCTTGCTGCTCAGCGGAATGCCCTCCCTGGATTCCCATATAAATGGCCCGCCGCCTATACCAATACCAAATCTCCATTTATAGCCGAGTTTATCACTGAAATTTCTTATGATCCGTACTGCATGTCTGTTCTGAATTCCTTCAAAGAATCCACAGTTGACTACCGCATATACTCTTGCAGCCTTTTTGCTCTTTGGGATATTCTGCTCCAGGTTAACCAGAAATTCAAGCACAGGTGAAGGCAGAGAGTCCACATATAAAGGGAAAACAAATACAAGAGCATCTGAATCTGCAAATTCTTCATAATCCGGTACGCCGTTTACCAAAACCTCATTTATTTGATAACTGCTGCTGTCAATAAGCTTACACAATTCATCAATAAAGTACTGCGAGGCACTGTTTTTCTCTTTTGGACTGCCATTTACAAAGCATATCTTTCTCATTACTTTTCCCCACCTCTCTTTTCAATATAACCCGCAAGCCTGTCAACTACAGCTTCTGTTTCCTGCAATCCTCTGCATATATAGGTCTCTGCCTTTTCAACTTGAAAATTAATGGCATTGGCCTGACCCAGTTCTCGGAAGGTTTCTTCTTCCTCCCTGGTGATACCGGCTCCATAACCAATAAAGCACAAGTCCGGATATCTTTCGTAACGGGGAGCATGATGCATCTCTCCCTTGATTATTTTAAAGAAGGGGAGAACATTACCTATACTTCTATCCAGTACCCTTTTAATCTTCGGACTATAGCAGCCATATTTGATTTCACTTAAGATAACATATACATCACTGTTCATACTTTCCCTGCAGATTTCTCTGGTCATATCGTCAAATATGCACATACCGGGGGAAGTTATCCAGCAACCGAAGCATCCTATGCATTTATTAATCTCCTCTTTCCCGATATTGTAGTGCTTGAAATCATAGCTTTTGCTCCTAAGTTTTCCGATTAGTTCTTCCTCCAGCTTTTTACCGGTTTCCTTCTCATCGGAACAATCACTTAACACTAAAATTCTCATAATACCCTCCTTCAATAATGTTGACAGTGTAAACATTATAGCTTTATTATACTCCTGCCAAGTTTACACTGTCAACATATTATGTTATAATTTATGTAACAATTACAAATTTGAGGAGACGATTATGACTAAAGATAAGTATCATCACGGTACCTTGAAACAGGATATGATCCACAAAGGCCTGGAACTTTTAAACCAGCAGGGCTTTGAGGCTTTCTCGTTGAGGAAGGTTGCAGCTATGTGCGGTGTAAGCCATACTGCACCCTATAAGCATTTTAAAGATAAGAATGAACTTATTCAGGCCATTGTCCTTGAAGTAACGGAAGCCTTTGCAAATTCCCTGCGGGAGCCCACCGTAAAATACCCCGATAATCCCAGGCTACAAATTATTGAGATGGGCAAGGCTTATGTTAGGTTTATGGTTGAAAATCCTGAATACATGCAATTTCTATTCCTGGCCGATAACCCCGACCCTGTCAGAATATGCAGCAGTTACCTGCCTGACAGCAAGGATGCCTCTTTTGAAATCTTCAGGAAAAGTGCCGAATATTACCTGGACTCCATTCATCAGGCCAGAGAATTATATTATGTGGATACACTTGTAATGTGGAGTCTGGTACA
>JAUZPH010000251.1 GCA_030706065.1 Bacillota bacterium
ACCAGAAGCAGCCGGTTTTCCTCTTCATTTATCCTCACCGCCAGAGCAGTTATAAGGTTGTCTGTTACCTTCTCCTGCTGATCCCCAAACAGCTTTAATAATCTGTCTGCATGGTTATTGTAAGGTACCTCAAGCTTTACATAATCATTAAACTCCCTGCAGCACTGTTCAATCTTTTCTGCAGTTTCCTCTATGTCGAAGCTGTCCAGATTCCCTTTCAGTCTTGTAATCAAGCTATTTGCTTTAATATACTGCCGGAACTGGCAGTATGCTTCAGCCACTCCATTTTTAAGAGCCGACTCCACTGTATTACTGATTTTACTATATTCTATTCCCTTAAGCTGTCTTCTTTCCCTGAATATCTTGAAGTCCTCGAAGCGCGGATCCTCCTTTGAAGCTATCTTTACAGACTTCACATACATCTGCTGAAGGGTAAGTCCAAACTCCCTTTCCCTGTGCAGCAGCTCCCCAAGCTTGTCCAAAATCTTTATATCTTCATCAATCCTTACCGATTTCTCTTTTATCCTGGCCATCAAATCCGATACATCCCTGCTGCCTGTCTCCTCTAAAAGGCCTGCAGTTTTCATGTAGAAGGCCTTTTTGTCCTTTTCAGAGTCATGTATTATAACAACCTTGGAGGATAAATTTGATATCCTGTTGTAAATAACATCAAGTGCAGCTCTCTTCTGGGACACCATTAATATCTTTCTTCCCTTTGCCAGGCCATCGGAAATCATGTTGGCAATGGTCTGAGACTTACCGGTACCGGGCGGCCCGTAAATTACAAGCTGCTCTGTACCGTTGACGCTCTTCAAAGCCTTCTCCTGGCTGTAATCCAGAGGAGTCATAAAGTAGAAATCCTCCTCCCTGATTCCTCCGGCTTCTACTTCCCTTCCAGTCTGTATGGATTGTTCCTTATCCGAATTCAGCAAAAGCTTGTCTAATAGCTTATTTTGAATTTTCTCTTTTTCAAGGGCGGTATAATCGTTATATATGGAATTGTTGGCTATAGGGAACCTTCCTAGAACAAGGTAATTTTTTGCACTCAGCTCACCTGGTCTGTAAACAGCTTCGTCAGCCTCGGAAAATTCCTGAAACCTTTCAATTCTGCGCCCACTACCTGCTTTTATACTTATCCCTGCATCCCCCAGGTACTTTAGAAGTCCTTCCGCAGTGTCAATTTGAGTCTCCTTAAGATCATAGAACTCAGTCTCCAGCTCCTTCAGCCTTATCTCATTATACTTTTCGAAGGCCATGAGAAACACCTTATTCAGAAGTATGTACTGCTCTTCAATATTGTCAATGAGCCAGTTGTCCCCTTCTCTGAGAAGCCTTACTGGAAAAAGCAGCAGAGGCCCTTTTACGAAGGTACCGTCTTTAAAGTGGCCCTCTACAAAGGGATATCCCGCATATAGCTCGTACCTTCCTGTCTCCTTTTCTATTGCATTGATCTCCCTGTTCAAATAGTTTATGCTGCCGAATATCTCGGAAATCTCATCCGCCTGTTTTCGCCCTATTTCCAGCTTCTCATCAAGCTCCCTGTCACATTTTTCCCTGAGTTCCCTTTCCTTTGCCGAGAGCTCTACACTGTCAAATACCGTCTGAAGCAGCAGCTTCTTTCCTTCCCAGAACTTGTTGTCAATCTGTTCCCTGTATTCACCTGCAAGCTGTTCTTCATAGGCATTCTTGTCCGGCAGCAGCCTGATTTTACTCAGCCTTCTTCCAAGCAAAAACTCTAGTATTGCACTGTCTATGCCGGTCGTAAACCTGCTCAGGCTCTGAAAGTCAAAGGAATTCTTCTTATAGAGTTTTTTCATGACCAGGCTTCTGTTGCGGCTGCTGATATTTATCAGCCGATCTTTGTATTTATTTAGTACTTGCTGCATAATACCCTACCACCCTAACCAGTTTCATATTTTCATTTTCGCCTAAACCTATAGAGTTCATACCATATTTTAACACATTTTCACCACATTACTTAACTGTTTTATTTCTATAATCCGCCAGCAGAAGGTCAACCATCCTTCCATAGCTCTGTACTCCGTCCTTCTGGCCGTTTGACTTCAGGTAAGCATTATTTACATTGTCGGATATTTTTTCAATCTGACCCTCGTACCTGGCCCAAAAGGCATTATCATCCTTTAAATCCGCCCTTACTCCTTCAGAATATTTCTTTACAAGCTCCCTGCAGTCATCAATATTCACATCTGCCAGGGCATTCATCGAATGGATTACTGCCAGCATGACACCGGAATACTGAAAATCAGGATCCGGATGAGCAGTACATGTAACGTAGGCGATGTAGTTTGCCTCATCCTCCCTTGCAAAGCCTCTTTGATGAGCCATCTCATGAGCGGCGGTGCATGGCAGCATATAATCCCTTATCTTAATATTTACATTTGGCTCGCCGGTATAAGGCATATATATACCGGTGATTCCGGTATAGCACATCTGCTCCGACAGGAGTACTGGTTTGGGTCTTCCATATTTGCCTCCCAACTCCGGATAAAGCTTGGATGCACTGTCATACCCCAGTTGAACCCGTTTAAAAACGTCCTGGTAGCCTCCAGGAATATACATTACCCTCTGTTCATTTTCCTTGACACTCTTTCTCAATGTATTGGCTCGGTCAATAAGGTTTGAACAAAGGTTATATAATTCCTTCTCGGAGGACTTTTCCATCTTTAGCCCGGCTATTTTATCAAAGGAAAGCCTATCATAATTGAAGCCCCAAACTAACATGAATATTATGTACAGGGCTGACACATAGGCACCCACAGCCAATAGCCTTCGGAAAAACTCGCCTTTCCTGATCCTTACAAACATTAGAATTATCATAACAAGCAGCACCATTACTAATATAAAAAACAAAAATTCCGCCACTGAAAAGGGGAAAATACCGGTGATGAAGCTTAAGAACTGCCTTATGGGCTTATCTATTCCCGTAGAATAGTATTTCTCAACAAATCCGGGATAATTTCTGAGTATGGAGTTTAGCAGTATAAAAATCGGTACAAGCACTATGAGTATTATCTGGAATCTCTGCCTTTTACTTTTCTTCATAAACATCATCCTTAATTCTTTATATAAATTAATTATAACATTTTGCTGCATTATCAATACATCAATAAAGGTTATAATTTTATCGATAAAGTTATTTAGTTTTTTGCTTTATACGGCATATAATATTTTTTTCTTGGAAACATAGAAATGAGGTGAGAGATATGAAAAAGACAATTTCCTTATTTCTATTTGTTTTCGTATGTATTTTGTGCGCCCCGTTGACAGCTAGGGCAGAGAATATTTCAGTTCCTCCGTCGAATGCATATGAAGCACAGATAAAAGAAAGAGTATCCATCATCAATGAGAAGGTAAAGAGTAACAGAAAGATACAGGCGGAAATCAACAAGAAGTCCAAAAGGGCAGCAGACTTGTATTTAACTGCTTTTGGCAGGTGTGCTGCTCCAAATCAGGCTGATATAAAGAAAGCCGAGATGATGGAGGCGCAGCTTGGCAAAATTGCTGAACAGGTGATTCTGGTTGACAAGATGGTTACTGATAAGATACACATGGCAGCAATGCATGCTCAACATGGACACCCCGATATGGCATTATCCAGCTATGACGCTGCAATTTCCCTCATCGACAAGTTAACAGATGTTTTCAAGAGACAGAATGACTACCTGCAGAACTATATTGATTTTCTATCCTCTCTTAGACATAAGTAATCGGGCACCTTTCAAGTGCCTGTTTTTTTATTACTATGAAACTTCTTTATGTTATAGCCGCGAAAACTTATTTTTTAATTTATCCAGGATGTAAAATTTCTTCTAAATTAATTTTAATTCGTTGAAATTTTACATCCGGAAAAATCGGTAAAGATTCTATATATTCTCAGGCGAATTCTAGAGGTTTAAATTTCCGCATCTGGAATCCATGCCAATATATATGTTGAAATTGCTTTGATACTTTGATACCATACTTTATAGATGCAATACCATTACATATCTGAAACTAATCAAAAGATTTTTTGATAGAAAGACAGGAGTGAATAAAATGAGAAAGAAAATCTTTATTCTTATGATTTCCACCTTACTGGCTATGAGCCTTCTTGTAATCGGCTGTGCAAAAAAATCCGGTTCAGGAAGTGGCACTTCCGGCGGAGTGAAAACTTCTGCTGAAAAACAGGCTTTGACTAAGCCTGCCAAGTTCCCGGACCTGAAAGGGAAAAAGCCCGTGGTTACAATTGAGATGGAAGATGGCGCCAAGATAAAGGCTGAGCTGTATCCGGACATAGCTCCGATAACCGTCGGCAACTTTGTTTACCTTGTTCAGCAGGGCTTTTATGACGGGCTTATTTTCCACAGAGTTATCCCAGGTTTCATGATTCAGGGAGGAGACCCAACCGGGACAGGAATGGGCGGCCCCAATTATACAATCAAAGGAGAATTTGTGGCTAACAATGTCAAGAATGATTTGAAACATGAAAGAGGAGTACTTTCCATGGCAAGATCAAAGAACCCCGATTCCGGGGCTTCCCAGTTCTTTATAATGACAGGTACGGTCTCCCAGCTTGATGGTCAGTACGCAGCCTTTGGGAAAGTTACAGAAGGTATGGATGAGGTTGATAAGATAGTAAATGCCGAGACCGTTGTAGATCCTAATTCCGGCCAGAAGGAAAGACCGAATACCCCGCAGGTAATGAAGAAGGTTACTGTAGAAATTAAATAAAACAATAAAATCAAGGTATGCAGGCTTTGAAGTTTTGCATACCTTTTCCCTATCTTTGAAAGTCCCCTTTATGACTTAATTGGTATCGGTAGACCTTTCATGCACTACCTGTCCTTTGGCCAGGTAGACTTTCCCATTAGCTTTAAAGCCACCAGCCTCATCTGCACTTTGCTCCTTCAGTTTATTGGGGCAACAATTCATTTACAGCATTTATAAAAGTCCTTACATCCTCAAAATCCGAGATGCACATCTTAAACTCCATCAAGCCGTGACAAGTCAGCTTCTTTCTGCCTTTAAACTCATATAATGTCTTGACTGAACAATATGGCCGGCAGGAAATACATTCATTCAGATTAAGAAACATCCTTTCTGAGAGTTCCGGCGAGGTTCCAGCCAGCTTGTTTAAAACCTCTTCCATCATATCGGCTTTTCTGTGCCAAAGCTCCGGTTTGGAACTTGTTATAATATACCAGCCCAAGGAATGGTACATTATATCATTGCTTGGATATAACGCATATGAAAAGCCATATTCCGATGCCAGATATGTTATTTTATTCCCATGCTTTTCTATCTGTCTTTTGAACTTTAGTGGCTTCAAGGAACGCAAATACCTGTCTGTTTTAATTATTTCCTCCTGTATTTCCTTTGTCAGCAGTGATATGCAGGTTTCAAATCCCGGCTTTGTTTCCGGCTCGACAGCTTCATTGCTTATGGTGGGTTTTGGCAGTTCTGTATCCTTATGAACTATTCCTGCAGTTTCGTTATATTCCGTAATTCTCAGGGACTTTATAGATAATCCGGTTCGTTTCCCGCAGGCTATTCCAAAACTAAAGCCTGTATTGTTAAAGTCCTTTATAGATTTTGACTTCATATATTTTTCTTTTTCCGAGTAAAACCGCTCTTCACCGTTTATCAGTATTTGCATTGCACTATAATCATATATTACGGATATGTCTGCAAATTCATTGATAGGTATATGATTATGAAAAAACCTGATTTTATAGCCCGGTTCAATAATATCATCAAGCCGTCTGTTATCCGACCAAGGGGTTCCAAAGTTTATGTGTCCATTCCCTAACAATAAATACAACCCTGGAGAATCGATTTTAACAGTGAGGTCAATCCTCATTGGCAGCTTGTAGGTA
>JAUZPH010000252.1 GCA_030706065.1 Bacillota bacterium
ATAATGCTGCAATTAAAATAGCCGCATTTACAAATAACTGCTTAATCAATGAAATCCTTCCTTTGACATCTTTATTGGACATCCCTATAGTAGGACATACCAAATAATATGATATCAAATTTATGTGAGTTTTAACATAGCCAAATCAAATTTCCGCCGCCTTCCTAAAACTCAAACAACATCCAGGCAAATTGAAAAGGTAAATTCCAGTTGTAAGTGTAAATTATATATAGCTGGAATTTACTTCTGCATCTGCTCCTTGTTCAAAGCAGGGCTTTTAAATATTGTAATATGCAGGCCGATGAAAGGATGAAAAGCACCTTCCGCATCGAGGTATTTCAATAATTATTTTCTGACTAATAATATCTAATTATTGTCTTTCAATAAATATAAGGTTATAATGTTATTGTCAGGGTAAGTTGTAACCCGAGTTTCCCATTTGTAAGGCAAGAATGCCGTATTATAAAAATGAATGTTATCATGAATATTCGGGGGGGATACAATGTTTTTCTCTAAGCTCATGCATGATGCAGCAGGTGCAGATTTCATTCTTTCTTTGGCAGGTATTATTTATGCCGTCATATCGGTAATATTTATACTTCTTCGAAGTCGCAATGAAAGTATTCAAAGGCTGATTTACTGCATATTTTTCCTGCTGGCTGGCAGTACCTTTATATGCAATCTGCTGATTGGATTGTTTTTTTATTCTTCAGGACGGTATTTTAACCCCGGCATAGCAGGACTTATCTATATATTCCTGTCACTTTCAATAAGTACAACTTCAATGTACTATGTTACAAGGAAGTTTTTCCTTTCTTCAAACCCGGCGAATTTAAAGCAAGAATTGATTATTTTTATCTTTTTGCAGCCGCCCTTCATCATACTGATTTATATATTACTGCATGCTGCAGGAAGACACTATGCCTGAGATATATGTTCATAGGACAGACTAGCGCCCCGTAACAGCAAGTGGTAGGCCAGGCAGTTGCTGCAATCGGCATAGAAATTCCTGCTGTTCGAATGCTTGTCTACAATGGTCTGTATATACCACCAGTTGTGACAGAGCGCTATTCCGGTGATAACGCATATATCTATCTCACAAAACTGCATGTACAACAGGTTTGCATGTAACCGCTGCATAATGAAGATAAGTATTAACTCTGCAAGTGCCCCTTTATTTCTTCATACAAAAGGGACTGCACAGATTACTTAGTGCGGCAGCCCCTTTTATTGTCATATATTATTTGAACACCTTAACTCTTTCCTGTATCGGCTGACACTGTTTGTCACCAGGTGCTGCCGTTGGCTTTCCGAAAGGCATCTGTGCAATGAGCTTCCAGTTTTGTGGTATACCCAATTCACTCTTTACATCAATTTCGATAAGCTCATTATAGTGCTGGAGTGATGCCCCAAGGCCTTCAATTTCCAGTGCAGTCCATATAACATACTGCAGCATACCATTTGACTGCTGAGCCCAAACCGGGAAGTTATCCTTGTATAGTGCGAATTGCTGCTGAAGTGATTCAATAATAGTTTTGTCCTCAAAATATAAAACTGTTCCATACCCGCTTTTGAAGGAATTTACTTTCTCCTCTGTAGAGGTAAAGTTTTCAGCAGGAACTACCTTTCTTAATGCCTCCATTACAATATCCCACAGCCTGTCATGCTGGCGGCCAAGCAGTAAAACAACTCTTGAGCTCTGTGAATTAAAGGCTGATGGTGTATATTTTACTGCGTCTTCAATTACCGCCCTTATTCTATCGTCTCCCGCCGGTGACTCCTTGCCTATTCCATAAAATGTACGCCTGTCTGCTACTGCAGCAAAAAAACTCTTTTCCATAATAATTTTACCTCCAAACCTTATATGAATTACTCTTTTATTATTTGTATCTATGCTATTGTTATTCTTGATTAAGACCTCCGTAGAAGCTCAATCTTCTTTTTTCATTTCTATGATTAAAATATGGGAAACTGCTGCTGACTTTATAAGGATATCCTCCTCAACTATTTCCAGTGCATCTCTGTCTTCAAGGTTAATATTGTTTATAGCCGAGGTTCCCTCTATCTGAACCAGGTATGCCTGACGTCCCGCACTTACAGGAAAACTTATCTCTCTGTCCTTCTCGAGTTCCAGAGAATAAAAATTGACATCCTGATTTACTTTCACCGGTGCATCCCCATCCTTTGCGGAAACCATATGAAGCCAATTATTTCTTCTTTCATCCCAGTTAAATCGGTAATCGCCGTAATTAGGCTTATGTCCCTTTCTGTCTGGCAGTATCCATATCTGCAGAAACCTTCCGGGGTCATCTCCATAATTGTACTCGCTGTGATATACTCCCGTACCTGCGCTCATATACTGCACATGGCCGCGGGTTATTGTATTTTTATTCCCTATGCTGTCTCCATGCGTAAGTTCTCCATCAATGACATAGGATATTATCTCCATATCCCTGTGGGGATGTGTATCAAATCCTGTACCGCCTTGAATTATGTCATCATTGATAACCCGCAGAACTCCAAAATTTATATTCCTTGGGTTATAATAATCTGCAAAGGAGAAATGGAAGATGCTTTTGAGCCAGCCAAGATCACTTCTGCCCATATTCCCGTTCTCTATCTTTCTTAACATTTTATCCTCCCTTCTATAGTCTTTGAAACGTCACCATTATCCTCAACATATCCTGTCAAAGGCTAAGGTTGTCTATTTACTAAAGAACAAGGCTTGTTATTCATCACTGCTGTTATTTTTCCTTAACACCATCTTTATATCCAATAAATAATTTTATTCACGTATATACTTACTATTAATTCCCTTGTTACATTTAGTAACTAATATACTATAATTATTACATGATAATTACTATTAGTCAAGTAGTTTTCAATTTTATATTAAAAACTTTCCGATTCAAAATCCGAATCGAAGTATAAAGTAAACAATATATGTATAAATATCTTACAAACTATATATGAGGGAGTAATATGGACAATGGATATTAAAGAAGGTGTAATGGTTCCCCTGGGCTATGGCAAGTTTGCCCGTTCGAAAAAAATTATCAGCCTGGAGCCCATCGAAGACGAACGGGGTCCCGGAAGGCGTACGATGGTACATGTTGAAGAAGTTAAATCCCCAATAATTGCATCGAGGACTGAAAACTCCATATTGGCTAATATGGTGGAAATACCGAGAAATGAATTGGAAGCCTCAGCCGCACTGGAGCTTCTCTACGATATCAGGGATGATATAATGCATAATGCAGATTTGCCCCATGCTGCGAAAGAGTATTATAAAGGAAGCGGAATTTGACATTGACAGGATTGAAAAAAGATTAATGAGATTCTCCAGCATGAAATCGAATTTGATGACATGCATTGATTGGCAGTTCAGCCAGACTTGATAAACAACTCGTTCAAACGATGATACAAGTCAGTGGTCTCCATGAATTTTATATGGAGCAGCCGCCTCCCAATTTCGGAATCTGTCATTTTCCGGTTGGCTTATTCATCCGTACTTCAGAGCGGCTGCTCTTCTTAATGGTTATTTTTCACATTCCATTTATGCCATTGGAAATCTTTATCATATCTGTTTATTTCAGTACTTTTACAGAAGCAGTGCCCCTAAAATAAACGGCAGCAATGCACCAAGAGCCCACAGCCTTCTCCTGGGTTTTGAGGTGTTATTATTATCCAGCCGGAAAAGCCAGGCACTCAGCAGGAAACAGATTATTCCGCTTGCTGCTAATATTCCGAGGGAAATTACAGGATTGAAGGAACTTTCTCCACCTGCCGTCAGCGCTTGAAAGGCATCCATTGCATACGTCGTGGGAAGCAGCCTGCCAAAGGACGCCACGGATCCCGGAAGAGCCCTGGCTGGAAACATAAGGCCGCCTATCAGCATGGAAGGAAGAAACAATGCCTGGGCATAGAGCACCGTTACTGAAGTATTATCTGCAATTACGCCTATCAGGAGTGCCAGTCCCGAGAAGGCGATGACAGTACAAACAAATACAAGTATTACACCTCCAAAATGTTCCGGCAGTTTGGCACCAAATAATACAGGAGAACTTGCCAGTATCATTATTGTTACTGCCAGTGTATGAAGAACCGTTGAAACTACAGGTATTGCAAGCATCGAGGACTTCGGTATTCCGTTGATTTTGTAACTTCTGAAAATACCGTTATTCCTGTAGGTCACCAGATTATTGGGCATCCCAAGAACAGTACTCACCAGTACTGCAAATATCATCATTGATGGTACAAGCATATTGATATATTGAGGATTTAACTTGGGCATTACACCTCCAATCACAATATAGAAACCGAGAGGAAAAAGATAGTTCATCAAAAGCAGGGATTTATCCCTTAACCCAGTCTTCAAATCAAACATAAAATGTGCCGCAAAAGCTTTCATCTTGCACCTCCTGCAGAAGTTATCTCAAGGAATCTTTCTTCCAGTGACGGCCGTTCCACTCTTAGGTCCACAAGGCTGTCTCCGCTGGACTCTATGGAATTCAACAATTCCATCACCCTGCTGCCTGGGCTATCCGAAAAGAATACATAGTACTCGTCTATCAGTACTCCCCCGGTTCCCTGGAGGCTTGTCCCAGATGTCCTGACAGAAATCTTTGTCTTTGTTGAACCTGCTGAGGTTATCTCCTTTGGAGTACCGCTAGCTACGAGCCTGCCCTTCAGCAGTATGGCAATCCTGTCTGACATCTTCTCTGCTTCCGCCATATCATGTGTTGCCAGAAGGATTGTAGTACCTTCATCCCTGAGTTCCTTCATCAGGCTGTGGAGTTCTACTCTGGACTGAACATCCAATGCGGCAGTAGGTTCATCCAAAATGAGCACCGAAGGCCTGTGAGTCGCTGCCAGGGCCAAGACGAGCCTTCTCTGTCCACCGCCGGAAAGTGCATGGTATTGAGTATTCAACTTATCCGACAACCCCATCCTTTCAAGCAGATCATATCTCGGTTTAATGCCATGGTATGCCGAAAACAGTTCCATAGCCTCCTTTACAGTGATTGCCGGAGGCAGTGCCGAAGATTGCAGCTGCACTCCTATTAAATCCTTCAGCTTTCCGTTCTCTCTGGAGGGATTTACCCCCATTATCTCAATTGTTCCACCATCAGGGCTTCTGAGCCCTTCAAGGCATTCCAGAGTGCTGGTTTTGCCGGCACCGTTAGGCCCAAGCAATCCAAAAATCTCACCCTTTTTTATCTCAAAGCTTATTCTATCTACGGCGGTAAGGCTTCCGTAGCGTTTGGTGAAGTTACTGACTTTTATCACTGTTTCACTCACGGTAACACTCCCTTTCATTCTTACTTCCGATTTAATCCCATGGACTTGCCCCATCCAGCCTTTCGTCTCCGGTTGCAGCCTTAGCCTGTTCAATTCCCCTGGCTGTAAGCTGTACCAGATCTCTGCCGTGGCCTTTAAACCTCCGTGCCGTTACCATACTATAATCCGACTACCCGTGCCGAACAAGAACCAACTTAGTCATCCCTGTCCTCCCTAAAATAGTTATCTCCCAGGTATAAAAATGCCGTTTCCACCTTGGAAACGGCTGTCTCAACATCTAATGTCCTGTATTTTTCCTGTTTGAATTATCTTTCATTAATAATATTGCCTTCCTAATCACCAAAAGTTCCCCATCCATCAGCAAAGCCTTTATATGGCCTGCTCAGTTCATTCAGGAAACTCTGCACCTCATTAAGCTCTTTATAATCCAGCATCATCGATTTTGTACAGTAGCATATCCATTCATCAAATTCATCATCCCTATCCACGAAACATTCAAAGCCTTCCTGTTCCGCCAGTTCCTTTACCTTTTCACC
>JAUZPH010000253.1 GCA_030706065.1 Bacillota bacterium
AAAATCATAGGAGATATTCCCATCTATGTTGCCCAGGACAGTGTGGACACATGGGCAAATCCAAGGCTTTTTGCTCTGGATAGGAAACGGATTCCGACTTTGGTAGCCGGCTGTCCGCCGGATGCCTTTACCGAGGATGGTCAGTTGTGGGGCAATCCTATTTACGACTGGAAGGAAGTGAAAAAGGATAATTTCCGCTGGTGGATTAACAGAATAAAAGCAACGGCAGAAATGTTTGATGTGGTGCGTATAGATCATTTCAGAGGGTTTGCTTCCTTCTATGTAATAAAAAATGGGGCGAAAAATGCCCGCACAGGTAAATGGATTGAGGCGCCGGGTACAGAATTATTCGATAGGGTAAAGAAGGAACTTCCTTCTATTGATATCATTGCAGAGGACCTGGGTTATATTACGGAAGATGTTCGTGAACTCATGAAAAGGGTTGGATATCCGGGCATGAAGGTATTGCTATTTGCCTTTGGAGGGGGTGGAGATTCCGATTTTCTTCCATATAAAATTGATGAAAACAGTGCAGCCTATATTGGGACTCACGATAATGACACTTTCCTGGGATGGTGGGAGAATGCCAAAGAGGAAGAAAAGGTTCTGGCTAAGGCTTATATGAACCTGACAGAGGAAGAGGGCTATAACTGGGGTATTATAAGAACTCTGTACGGAACGAAGGCAAACAGGACTATAGTTCAAATGCAGGATATTCTGGCATTGGACAACGATGCAAGGATGAACCTCCCGGGGACTGTAGGTGATAACTGGCAGTGGAGATTGAAGCATGGAGATTGTTCCAATGAACTTTCCGGGAAGTTACATTACTTTGCAAAAATCTTTGGAAGATTGGGAAAACAGAAGAGATAGAATTCAACGGACAATATGGGAGAGCTGTGTAATTTATTTTTGCAGCTTTCCTTTTTCTATTTTTGCAGGCATGGGTTTTGAAAAAGGAAAATTTGTAAAATAGCTATTGACATATAGTGGAATAAAGCGTATTATAAATACATACTAACAAAATGATAATAACATTATAATAATATATGTTTAGTATCGTTAAAGAGGGGGATGTAAAATGATTTATTTCAATGGTGAAAGGATAGAGTTTAAAAAGTTTCCCAATGGCGAAACTCTGATTCACAGTGAGAATTTAAAGTCTAAAAGTGATTACAATGATATAAAAGTTAATTTTGAAAGTGACGAGGATATAACACATCTGATATTTCTTAAGAGTCATCTGGATGAATTAAAAATAAAATGTAATTTGGTACTTCCATATATGCCGTACAGCAGAATGGACAGGACCGAGGGCATAACGGTCTTTACATTAAAGTATCTGTGCAGACTTATCAATAACCTGAACTTCGAAAGTGTAACAATTTACGAGCCCCATTCGGAGGTATCTACAGCACTACTGGATAGGGTTAAGGTAGTGAATATGACTAAAACTTTGGCTGAGGGGCTCTTAAGTGAATTGTGTAACGGTAAAGAAGAAGTATATCTGGTTTATCCGGATGCAGGAGCGGCAAAGAGGTATGGAAAGCTGATACACTATGATAAGATCCTGACTGCAATGAAAGAGCGTGACTTTAAGACGGGCTATATAAAGAAACTGGAGATTAACGGGGAAATAGAGGATAGAAACTTTAAGGCCATCATAGCGGATGATCTTTGTTCAAAGGGAGGCACTTTTGCACTGACTGCCTCAAGGCTCAAGGAAATGGGGGCATCGGAGATATACCTGGTAGTAAGCCATTGTGAAAATTCCATTTTTGAAGGTGAACTGCTGACCAGTGATTTGATAAAGGAAATATATACGACCAACAGCATTTTGAGTAAGAGCCATGAAAAAATTAAAGTATTTGAAATATAAGATATACTGGGGAGGTATGTACAATGAAAAAGGTATTAGTAGTTATTGACTATCAAAAGGACTTCGTAGATGGCGCTCTGGGCTTTAAAAAGGCGGAGACTCTGGAACAGGGTATATATGATAAGGTTAAGAATTATCTACAAGAGGGCAACAAGGTTCTTTTTACCTATGACACTCATTATGAAGAATACCTTCAGACCAGAGAAGGCAGAAATCTGCCGATAATGCATTGTATAAAAGGTACAGACGGACATAAGCTGTACGGAAAATTAAAGGACTTTTCAAATACGGAAAATACACTGCACTATATAAAAGAAGGCTTTGGAATAGCTCCGAAAGATATGCTTCGCCTGGCATATGAAATAGGAGAGGACATTGAAGAAATTGAACTGGTGGGAGTTGTCACCAATATATGTGTAGTGAGCAATGCGGTGATGCTGCAATCACAATACAGAAATGCTGATATTACTGTGGATGCAAGTCTGTGTGCAAGCTACAATGAGGGACTTCATGAAAAGGCACTGGATGTGATGGAAGGCTTACATGTGAAGGTAGTCAACAGGGCATAAAGATTAATAATCTTTACGTGCTTATAAGGAATACAGGAGGCGTAAAGATTAATAATCTTTGCGTGCTTATAAGGAATACAGGAGGGAATTGAAAATGATAAGTCCATTTTTATTAACGGATTTTTACAAGACAATTCATCATATGTGTTATGCAGAGGGAATGACCAAACTAGTAAGCTATTGGACTCCGAGGATGTCAAGAAAAGAGAATATGGACAAGGTTGTCATGTTTGGACTTCAGCCTTTTTTAAAGAAGTATTTAATTCAGTACTTCGACGAAAACTTCTTCCGGAGAAATAAGGAAGAAGTAGCTGCCGAATATAAAAGGATTATTTCCAGGACTATGGGCAGTATTGCAGCGGATACAAGGCATATCGAAGCTCTGCACGATTTGGGATATCTGCCGATACAGATCAAGGCAGTGGCAGAGGGCACCAGAGTCAATATCAAAACTCCTATGATTGAAATTATCAACACCCATAAGGACTTTGCCTGGCTTGTAAACTATCTGGAAACCTTCATGAGCTGTAATATATGGCAGCCCATGACCAGTGCCACCATCGCGTACAGGTACAGGGAAATAGCGAAAAAGTATTTCGCCCTCACTGTTGACAATGGGGATGTAAAAAGAGCCTGCGGTGATTTCAGCATGAGGGGCTTCAGCTCCATGGAGAGTGCGCAGTTAAGCGGAGCTGCACACCTGCTGTCCTTTGCAGGAACGGCAACTATACCCGCCATTGCCTACCTGGAGCAATATTACAATTGCAATGTAGAAGAGGAAGTAGTAGGATTGGGCACCCCTTCTACAGAACATAGTGTAATGTGCAGTTACGGCACGGATGAATTTGCAGCCTATAAGAGGCTCATCACCGAAGTATTCCCAAGTGGAACTTTAAGTATAGTTTCAGACACCTATGATTATTGGAATGTTATAACGGAGATACTGCCTAGGTTGAAGGAAGAGATATTGAACAGAGACGGCAAAATCGTCATCAGGGGCGACAGTGGAGACCCGGTAAAAATAATCTGTGGAGACAAGGATGCGGAAGAAGGCAGTGAGGAATACAAGGGAACTGTCGAGCTGCTGTGGGACATATTTGGAGGAACGGTCAACTCAAAAGGGTATAAGGTATTGAACAGTAGGATAGGAGCAATTTACGGAGACAGTATAACAGTGGAAAGATGTGAGGAGATATGCAGGGGGCTGGCTGAAAAGGGCTTTGCTGTGAGCAACTGTATCTTTGGCATAGGTTCGTACACCTACCAGTACAATACAAGGGACACTTTTGGATTTGCACTAAAGGCCACCCATGCGGTAATTAACGATGAAGAAAGGTTTATCTTTAAGGCGCCTAAAACGGATACGGATAATTTTAAAAAGTCCCAAAAGGGAATGTGCTATGTATATAGAGATGGACAGGATATTTTGTACAAAGATGAGTTGACTATTGAGGAACAGGCCGGATATGAGGATAATCTGCTGGAGGTTGTATTTAAGGACGGTAAACTGTTAAGGGATTATTCATTATCGGAAATAAGAAACAGGCTGCATGGAACCTTCTGAATGGTATAAGGGGAGCATTTGTATAGTGCTCCCTTTGTCTTGCTTACAAGTATTGTGTAAAAATAAATGGGTTCTTATGAAGGATTTGGAACTATACAGTCGAATATATTAAACATGTACAAAAATGGCGGCAAATCAGAGATTAGCTGCGGAAATTTATATTTTAATTTATCACCTTGGATGTAAAATTTTTATGAAATAGCCAGCAATAAAAACCGTTAAAGCTTCGGTATTTTATTGCTGAATAATATGATGAAATTTCGCATCCGGAAAAATCGGTGAAGATTCGATATTTTCTCAGTCGAATATTTGAGGTTTAAATTTCCGCATCTGTATAAGAGGGGAGGGAATGTCATGAGTCACAGGAGTTATGAGTTAAGCCATCCTCAAAAAAGGATATGGTATACGGAGATGCTGTACCCGGATACTGCCTTCGCAAACCTGGCAGGCAGTGTGGTTTTTAAAAGGCAGGAAGTTGATTTTCAACTTCTGAAGAAGGCCATCAACTGGGTTATTGAGAGGCACGATGCACTGAGAATAAGGCTGATGTCAGATGACAACTGTGATATCAGGCAGTATATCTCTGACTATGAAGAGAAGGATTATGAAACTATAGAGGGAGAACTGCTGGAGAACTGGATGGCGGAGCGGAGCAGTACTGCTTTTTCACTGATGGGTGCAGATCTTTACTATTTTGCAATGATAAAGTTTTCCGATGGCAGATGCGGTTATTATTTTAAATACCATCATATTATATGCGATGCTATGACAGTAACCCTCCTTAACAAACAGATATATTGCATATATGAAAACCTGGTTAATAATGAAGATGTTGTTATAGACACTAGGATTCCATCCTTTACGGAATTCCTTGAAAGGGACAAGAAGTATCCTGCCGGTGAAACTTATGCTGAGGATAAGGCCTTCTGGCAGAGGGAATTTATTGATATACCGGCGCCTGTAAACCTTTGCTCCTGTGTAGGCTCAATGTCAATCAGGGCAGAAAGAAGGGTTTTGAATCTGGGGGAAGAGGCCAGTGCTGCTATTAATGGCTTTTGCAGGGAAAACCACACTACCATCTTCCGTTTTTTCATGTCTGTTTTCTATATATATTTCTTAAGAACAAGCTCCTACAGCGATATTGTAATAGCTACAGGACATCACAACCGTATTGCCAAAGAGGAAAGACAGATGGCTGGTATGACTGTAAGCACCCTGCCCATCCGTATCAAGGTCGACACAGGTATGAACTATATTGAATTGTTAAGCTGTATTACAAAAAAGGTAACGGACTGTCTCTCGCATCAGCAGTATCCCTTTGAACTGCTCGCATCAGATCTCAGGGAAAGGGGAAGCAGCCCGGAAGGCCTTTTGAATATTATGCTGAATCACATACCAAGCCTCACAGAAGAAAGCTACACAGTAGAAAGATATACACCGGGTTTTGACCCCGCCTTGTATAATATAAAAATCAATCCCAATCAACTGCCCAAACAGGCTCCGCTGGAAATCGCCGTGGACTACAGGCGTGATGCATTTGACAGTGCCCATATTGAGGGCATGTTCAGCAGATTGAGGACCTTGATTGAGGATATTATAGTGAACCCTGGGAAGAGACTGTATGAACTTGAAATAATACCTCCTGAGGAAAGATTCAACCTTCTCAACGAGTTTAATAGTACCCGCCGGCATTATCCTGAAAATGTGTGTTTCAATGACTTTTTTGCTGAACAGGTAATGAAAACACCGGATAATACTGCATTGGTATATAAAGACAGAGCTTATACATATCGGGAACTGGATAGTAAAACAAATAAGCT
>JAUZPH010000254.1 GCA_030706065.1 Bacillota bacterium
CTTAAAACCAGGGATAATGATTATATCTGGGTTTTGACCAAAGGAAAAGCCATCCGCGACAACAAAGGCAGCATAATTAAAATGGCCGGTTCCCATACAAATATTACTGATAAAAAGCTGGCTGAGGAAAAAATAAATCATTTGGCATACTTTGACAGTGTTACAGACCTGGCAAACAGGACTTTGTTCGAACAAAGGCTCGGCAAGTGCATAACAAATGCCAATGCCAGCAGGGATATCTTCGGGCTGATATATCTTGACCTGGACAACTTCAAAACTGTCAATGATACTTTGGGACATGCTTTTGGAGACTTTCTGCTTAAGAACGTAGCAGACCTGTTAAAAAAACATGTTAGCCGGAAAGATACAGTGGCGAGATTGAGCGGCGACGAGTTTGCCATTGTCATGCCCAAGCTGAATACTCTGGAAAAAATCAATATGATGGCAGAAAAAATAAAAGATGAATTTCAAAATCCCTTTATACTCGGTGAGCAGGAAGTATATGTAACGGTAAGTATGGGTATATCCATTTACCCGACGGATGGAGAGGACCAGCAGTCTTTGCTTAAAAATGCAGATACAGCTATGTATTGTGCAAAGGAAAAGGGAAAGAACAGCTATGAATTCTACCTTCACGAGATGAATATAAAAGTAATGGAAAAGCTGAAATTGCAGACGGATTTGAGGCGGGCCATAAAAAACAATGAATTCGTAGTGTATTATCAACCCCAGGTCTGCATGGAAACCAGCGAAATAGTTGGTTTTGAGGCACTGGTGAGATGGATTCACCCTGTCTACGGCCTGGTATCGCCTTTGAAGTTCATACCGGAGGCTGAGGAAATGGGCCTTATAACCGATATCGGCGAATTTGTTCTGCGGACAGCCTGCAGGCAGAGTAAACAGTGGCAGGAGCTCGGCTATCCGCCAAAGTGCATGGCTGTAAACTTATCAGCACGGCAGTTTCAGCAGAAGAACCTATTTAAGGTAGTAGAGGATGTCCTGGCTGAGACTCAGCTTGATACGGAATACCTGGAGCTTGAAATAACTGAAAGCATCTGTCTGAACGATTTGAACTTCACTATAGGCCTGCTTAAAAAGTTTAATGATATGGGAGTGACCATCGCTCTGGATGACTTTGGGACAGGGTATTCCTCCCTGAATTATTTAAAGAAGCTTCCGATACAAAGCTTGAAAATAGACAAGTCCTTCGTCGATAATATTACCAGCGACGAAAAGGAACTTGCCATTGCAAGGGCTATCACCTCCCTGGCACATACGATGCACTTATCGATTGTTGCCGAAGGTGTTGAAACCGAGGAACAATTTTCAGTATTAAAGGAATTGAATTGCGATAAGGCACAGGGCTATCTGTTCAGTAGGCCCCTGCCCGCGGAGGAGATTGAAAGGCTTCTGGTGCTGGTCAACTGAAGAAAGGTTGTGCCAGCGGTATCGCATCTAAATATATATACTTATCCACAGGGATATTTTTCAAAGGAGCTTATCCAGAATATTGGGCAAGCTCCTTTTATATCCTTGCTTTGGTTTTCCAAACAGTCTGATACCTGATCAATTTTACTATCCGCCAAAAACATTCATTTAAAGTATCTGCAATAACTGATATAATTACTTGAAATCATTTTAAAATATAGGGGGAATTATGGTGGAAGCAGTAGTCGCACAAAAAAAGGTATTACAAAAAAGCACAAACAGAAATGATCTGTTAAAGCTTCTGGCAATGGTAACAATGGTCGTCGATCATATCGGGTATATTTACTTCCCTAATGATATGCTTTTAAGGATTATAGGCAGGCTGGCTTTTCCTATCTTCGCCTATCAGATTGCCACAGGCTATTCCCGGACATCCAATTTAAAAAAATATGTATTAAGAATTTTCCTGTTTGCCCTGATGACTCAAATACCCTTTTCATTTTTCAATCCAAACTTTAAATTTAATCCCTATCATTTTAATGTACTGTTTACCTTCGTGGTCGGCATAGGAGTGCTTTGCCTTTACGATACAGGAATATCGAGGATTAAAAGTTTTATTAATGTCAGGAAATACATACAGCTTTTATATGGACTGTTTTTACTTATACTGTCAATTATAATAATAGTTCTTCCTGAAGTTTTAAGCTTCATGATTAAAGACTTTTCCCTGGAATATGGCATGCTGGCTCTGGCCCTGATTTTGTTGTTTCATATCTTTGAGGACAAGACTATAGCAGCCATATTAGCCATTACGGTATTATACCTTCTCCACGGTTATTACAGAGTTGCCCTGTACAACTCAGCCTATTCCTCTGCAATATTCTGGAGCAACCTATTCGATTACAAATATGTATGGAACCAGCTGGACTTTAAGAACGGGCTGACTCAATTTCAAAGATACTATTTTAACTCCTGGGGTGTCTTTGCACTGCTTCCCATTTTCGGCTTGAAGAATAGTAATCCCGGCTGGCTCAGGCTTAATAAATATGTGGGTTATGTTTTTTACCCGGCACACATGACCATAATAATGGTTATTGCCATTATTATGAAAGCCCGCTAATCTGGATTTATATTTAAATATTTGAAAATGGCTCCGTCGAACACTGCCGGAGCCTTTTATTTTGACTACCTAAGGTTTAGAAATGTAAAATGTAGTTATTACAAGAATCTCCCGATTTTTTGTGTTTTTGAAAGGATTTTTCAGATATCATGGCGAATATTTTAGTTATCAGAGGATCTGAATGATAACGTTAACCTTACTTAAGAAGAAGAAAACCTATCCAGTTTGATTTCTTCATCTTCCGACCCTTTCTACATCCCGGATAAACAATATGGAAAGGACTGCTTTTATGAAAAAAGGAGACAAGCATAATTTTGGTTGCGTAAAAAAGGATTATATATTTTTAAGAATAATCAGTTTGGCTATAGCTGTTTTTGATCTTTCAATCTCCCTCTCCATAAAATCATATAACCCCCATGCTCCCTTCTATATAGTATGGACAGCAGTATTTTTCATTGCTTTTTTATCCTTATTTATCTCCACGATAACGAGTAAATTCGTAAAAGAGAATGCCTCAACGATATTGTATGTTACATATTTCCTTTCATCAATAGCACTTGTGTATAACTGTTATTCATACGACTTCCTGGTAGAACAATCCTGGCTCATAATGTTTGCCATATCTGCCGTTACGCTGATTATCAGGAAATTATCCCACCTTGTCCTTTACCTGATTACGATTTCTACATCTTCCATAGTTCTGCTGTTTTGGATGGATAATCCCGTAGTCAGTAAACAGACCTTTTCCATGACTCTTATAATGCTCTGCCTGATTGTATATTTCAGCATGAGAGTAAAATTCGGTGCACAATCTGCCCTTGAACAGAGTCAGGATCAAATAAGGCAAATGGCTTATTATGACGCTCTAACCGGGCTTCCCAACCGTAACAGTTTAAATGATTATCTTAACGAATCCATAACCAAAGCCGATAAAACCGGCCAAAAGCTTGCTGTAATGTTTATTGATCTGGATAACTTTAAAAATATCAATGATATATTCGGACATAACTTTGGTGATATGCTCTTGAAGCAGGCCGGCAGCAGACTTCTGTCCTGTATAAGTACGGAGGGTACGGTTTTCAGGTATGGCGGTGATGAATTCATTGTTTTGCTTGACAATACCGGTGAGAAGGAGTGTGTCTCTTTGGCGGAAAGAATAATCATTGACTTCAGCCATCCTTTTGAGGTTTACACCAACGAGATATATTCTTCACCGAGTATCGGCATAAGTATATATCCTCAACATGGACAGGATGCAGAAACAATAATAAAAAATTCGGACAATGCAATGTATCTTGCAAAAAAACATGGCAAAAACAATTTTCAGTTTTTTAATCAAGGATTGAGCAGGACCCTGTCAAGGAAGATAGACTTGGAAAATGGTTTGAGAAAAGCCCTGCAAAATAACGAACTCTTTCTTTGCTACCAGCCTTTAGTTGAAATAAACAGCCGCAGAATTTTCGGTTTTGAGGCCCTGTTACGCTGGAATCACCCAAGCCTTGGCATGATTTCACCTGCAGAGTTCATCCCCCTGGCAGAGGAATCCGGCCTTATTGTCCCCATAGGGCTGTGGGTATTGGAGACAGCCTGCAGGCAAAGCAAAGCATGGAGGGAATCGTATTCTGCTGATATTCTCATATCCATAAACGCCTCCGGTTACCAGTTCACATACTCGGATTTTTGCAAAGATGTAAATGAGATACTAAAAGGAGCCGGCTCTTCTCCGGAATCCGTAATAATTGAAATAACTGAAAGCGTAATGCAGGATTCCAGATTAGCTTCCCAAATAGTAAGGGAACTTAAGGAGATTGGTGTCAAAGTTGCTATAGATGACTTTGGAACCGGCTATTCTTCCCTGGGATTGCTGAAAAACCTCGATATAGATATCCTGAAAATAGATTCCTCCTTTATAAGTGATGTAAGCGGAAACCCAAATACTTTGGCGATTCTGGATCTTATAATCAATATGGGAAACAAGTTAAACTTTGACATAATAATCGAAGGTATAGAAACCGAGCCTCAGGCTGATTTGCTTAAACGAAACAGCTGCAGATTTGGACAAGGCTACCTTTTCAGCAGGCCCCTTCCTGTCAATGACATAGAAGCTATGCTTAAGCGAAATAAAGAGATTTATCAGACAAGCAGTATAGGAGCTGCAGTGCAATAACCTGTCAGGTTTGAGCACTGCTGTCCCTCATATTTTAATCCCTGTCAAACAGTTGGTGCAGATCTTCTTTTGACAGGCTGCCAAGGAGGCTGCTGTTTTTTAATTCTCCGGTGAGAATATTGCCGATAAGCTCTTTTTTATCTTCCTGGAGCATAATGATTTTTTCTTCTATAGTCCCCTTTGCCACCAGCTTGATTACTTCCACTACATCGCTTTGGCCGATTCTATGAGCTCTATCCGTAGCCTGATCCTCCACCGCCGGATTCCACCATGGGTCAAAGTGAATAACCAGATTTGCCGAAGTTAAATTGAGGCCCGTGCCTCCCGCCTTTAGTGATATTAAAAACACCTTTACAGCATCACCGGAGTTAAAGTCCCTCACTCTGCTCACTCTTTCTTTTGGTTTTGTCCTTCCATCCAAATGAAAAAAGTCTATTTTTTCTTTATCCAGGCGTTCTCCAATCTTATCCAATACGGAAGTAAATTGTGAAAACAGAAGCACCTTGCCGCCATCAGCAGTATGTTCTTTGATAAGCTCCAGGGCTACCTCCAATTTCCCGCTTCCTCCGGCATAATCCTCTATTACAAGCGATGGATCCAGGCATATCTGCCTCAGCTTGGTTAAATACGAAAAAATCTCAATTCTCCCATCCATATTGCGCTTCATCATGGCCCTTACTCTATTTATATACTTGCTGTACACTGCCTTTTGAGCTGCAGTCATTTCAACAAGAAACTTCTTTTCTATCTTGTCCGGCAGTTCACTGACTACCTCTTTCTTGGTTCTTCTTAAAATAAAGGGCCTTATTAAAGCCTTGAGGCCTTCTAAATTATCCTCTCCCCTCAGAATAAACTTTTCCTCAAATTTTTCTTTAGAATATAAATATCCAGGCATTACAAAATCAAATATGGACCAGAGCTCCGTCAGGTTGTTTTCGAGGGGAGTTCCGGTTAAGGCAAACCTTGCTCCGGCTTTTACTTCCTTTATAACCCTTGTATTTTGAGTTGCTGCATTTTTAATGTTTTGGCCTTCATCAATTATACAGTAGTCAAAAACAATGCCGCTGTATTGATTTATGTCTATCCTCAAG